>JBEKGL010000023.1:0-16009 GCA_050012815.1 Thermoguttaceae bacterium | reverse complement strand
ATATTGGTGATGCGGGCAATATACAACATGCCCTATTCTGACAATATTGGACCTGTCCCGGTTTTCCAAAATCGATCTCTTATGGGAGAAAGACGAGGGGCGGGCGTTTTTCCACTTCCGCCTTTTTTTGCATGATACTAATCCGAGAAGGGGAACGCAATTCCACCTTCAGTTTGTCGCGTTCGCTGGCAATTGTGTCCAGCGACTTTTCGCGGACGAGTATATCGGCCCGCAACATTTCCACGTCGACCGAAGAACTGCCGAATTGCTCGGCCATTTTTTTCAGCCGTTGCACGTCTTGCTCGTTGTTCCTTTGCTGCTTGTTGGCAATCTCAATGGCTGCTTCAACGCGCTTGATTTCCTTTTCCACGTCGGTTTGCCGTTTGTGGCGGATTTCCTCGCGGATTTGTGCTATCCGATCGGCGTAATCTTTTTCCAGACGATCTAATTCGCCTTTGCGTTTTTCGGCGTCTTTACTCGACTTGTCTTCCGGCGTCTGCGTTTGCGAACTGGATTCCTTACCCATCTTCCGCTGCAAAATTTCCTGCGACAGATTTTTCAAGACAGAATCGGACTGTGCGAACATTTCGCACTCCAGGTCGGATATGTCGGCGCTTTGCACGGCTTTCAGTTCGGCTTGACGCGAGGCCAGATCGCTCCGCAGCCGTCCAACCTCGAACTCGCGGCGTGCCAATTCTTGCCGATAGGCGGCCAGTTCCTCCAGGGTGAGCTTTTGTTTTAGATTGAGGTTTTCCGTTTCGGCCGTTCCCAATTGTTCTGCCAATTGTTTAAGATCGTTGCGCTTGTTGCGGACTTCCAGGTCCTTATCGGTATAAAGTCGATCGAGTTCATTTACGCGCTGGCGGCGGCGGTCCATTTCAACGTCGATAACTTCGGACTTGTAGGCGTCGACGACCGCCGTAACTATATCGGCCGCTTCATCAGGTTCGTCGGCGGACAGGCTGATTTCTATGACCTGCGAATGGTCGGGGGATGATACGGATAGGTGTCTTTTTAACCAGGCGACCGGATCGTCCTGCTTCTGTAGGATGGGAAGGCGGGAAATCGGATTCCCTTCGGGTTTGTTCAGAGCGGCGGAAAGAACAAAATGACTATTAAAATACTGCATTTGGGTATTTTTGAACAATTCATACTCATTTTCATTCGTTGGATCCGGGTTGGGAAAAACTAGCTGTTCTCTTTGATACGCCAGATACACGTACGACCTGGCGGTATACCTTGGCGAAAGCAGGCGCCATCCTACAAAAATACATATCGCCAACACGATGGCGATACAGAAAAGGCATCCAAAAACCTTACAACATCGGCAACATCGCCGAGTTTCGCAACCCCCTGATGAAGGAGCCAGGGGGGGCGATTGGGCTTGTTCGATAGGATTTTTAGAGGCACTGTCGGTAGATAAAGGATTACCACTCATCACTCATTCCTCCCGGTTAATAGAAATGAACGGTTGTGTAAAAAATGGCACTTATTAGCGCCGTGATTTCTCTACCACATGAGCGTAATCCGTTTGTAATCCTGATGTTATGCCCGGCGTCCTCCGTGCCTCGGTGATAGACTTATAGCATTTAATTATGTAGTTATTACGGGCGTGAGGAAAATTGGTTCACGATGTTTTGGGAATTCTCCATTCGGGAGTTGTCGATATGGTTTGTGCCACACGCCATGCCCGCGTGAACGTGGGCATGGCACCCGGCTAACTATAGTTGCAAACGAAGGTAATGCGTTTGCCATCCCTCGCTTGCGCTTCGGGCTAGTGTGAGTTTATGAATAATCCGGGATATTTCAATTTTACACCACCCACACTCCGGCGATCGCGGTGGAGCAGAATTCGCATTTGCCGCCGATGACATGGTTGGCCCGCACGCTGAACACGTCGCGCTCGATCACGGCCTTTTTGCATTTTGGGCAGAAGGTGGTTTCGGCGTCGGGCACTTCACGGCAATTGCCCACGTAAACGTATTTGAGTCCGGCTTGCCGGGCGATGGACTGGGCTTCAATAAGGATATCCTTTGGCGTGGGCGGCAGGTGGGTCAGTTTGTGTTGCGGCTGGAACCGGGAAAAGTGCAGCGGATAGTCCGGCCCGATGTTCGTCAACAGCCAGTCGCACATGCGGCGGATCATGTCCGGCTTGTCGGTATAGGTGGGCACTACGAGATTGGTCACCTCGAACCACACGTTTTGGCGTTTTAGGGTTTTAAGCGTATCTAATACGGGCTGCAGCTTGCCGGAGTTGAGATCTTGATAGATTTTTTCGTCGAAGCTTTTCAGGTTCACGTTGGCGGCGTCGATGTACTTGCACAATTCTTTTAGCGGCTCGTCCTGGATGTAGCCGCAGGTGATCCAGCAGTTTTTGATGTTTTTCGCCCGGGCGGATTTGGCAATGTCAATCATGTACTCGAACCAGACGGTGGGCTCGGAGTAGGTGTAGGCGATCGAGGGGCAACCGAAATACTCGGTCATGGCCACCACGTCGTCGGGGAACATGCTCATGCGGTCGACGTCTTCGGAACTTAGCGAGTTGAGCCTAAGCGGGGTAAGGATCATGGGTTCGCCGCGCGGATCCTTGGTTTCCTCGGGCTTGCGTTGGGAAATGTCCCAATTCTGGCAGTTCAGGCAGCGGAATCCGCACCCGGCCGTAGCCAGTGAAAATACGCTAGTGCCGGGCAAAAAATGGAGGAGCGGTTTTTTCTCTATTGGATCGAGATGGAAAGCGCACGGATTGGCGTATGCCAGGGTGTATAGTTTGCCGTCCTTGTGCACGCGATTGCGGCAGTGGCCGCGGTCCTCGGGTTCCAACAGGCACTCGTTGGGGCAGAGCTTGCAAAGGATGTTTTGACCGGGTTTGAGATAATGCCGGGCCTCTTGGACCCAGCCTCGTTTTTGCCACAGTTCCCAGAGCTTTCCGGATGGAGCGTCGCCTTTGAAAACCGCGGATGTGGAATCGGCCTTGGTTCGCCGGGCAAGAAAGAAAATGGCCGATCCGCCGCAAGCCAGGCAGGCCAATCCGGCCGCGCCGTATTTCAGTGCATCGCGACGGGAAAATTCGGTCCTCTCTCCGGGCACCATTTCAGTGGCCGGGAGATGGTGAGGGTGCGCGTCTAACGGCAGTTTTTGCTCTTGTTCTTGATCCATCCCCAACGCCTGAAACTGAAGTAAACGGTAATCGATACGTGGATCAGAAAAAACGCTACAAGCGGCCAGTCGAAAAGTTGATGGATGTACAAGGCCGTTTGCAAATCCATCCATCGGCTCATTCCGAGCTTGCCGCACAGGGCAAAACCAGTCAATATATATAATAGCATCAAAAGCAAAAGCAGCCAAGCACTAACTCGGGCGGTCTTGAGCAGGTAATAATGGATATTTTTTTTCGTCATGATTTGGTGCGTCAAATAATGTTTAGGTATTTTATTTGCCGGATACAATCATTACTGCCGCGCTAAATAAATTCAAGCCCGCGGCCAACAGACATACTACGGTTACACCCAGGACTGGAATGAGCAAGGTGCTGACGAGCAATGCGCCCATTGCCGCGCCGATGTAATCGGCGGTGTAAAGCCGGGCGGCGGTGACGGTGACGTCTTGAAATCCGACCTTGCCGGCCAAGGGAAATTCCATGCCAACAAGGATTGCCAGCATTAAAGTCATAACCGGGACCGCGGGCCATGAGGCCCAGGCGACTATAGGCGATTCGCTTTTACCCAAAACTATCAAGATGTAAGGGACGCACAGGGAATATATTGTAATGGCCAATGCCAGAGCGGCCAGGTGCTTTCGTCCGCATCGCGGCAGGAGCCGGTTCATGGCCAGCGATCCAATGCCCAGCCCCAGCATGAACATGGTAATAATCAGCCCGACTTGATGATAAACGCAGCCGTGGAGGATCTGAAATCCCAGCAACAAGACGACTTCCAGGGCCGAGGCGGCAAATCCGCCGGAAAATATCGCCAGAGGCACGGGTCGCAATCGGGCCAGGTAGATTACTAGGATGACTACCAATCCGGCTTCGAGTAGTCCGAAGCGGAAATCGAATTGACTGATCCAATAGCGGAGATGATAAAAATAGAGAATGGGATTGAAATCCTCGTTTATCGGCGCCTGGTCGGAGAGCACGCGGCGGACGTCGGCCATGCGGTCGGGGGTGAACATGGCATTTAGATAGCTGCGGTTGACCAACTGAGTGGGGATTCCAGCCTGCTCGATGCGCTCGGCCACGGCCGGGGTCAACCGGCCGTCTGAAGCAAGGAAGAAATTTCGTGCGCCCGGCAGGATCAGCACGTTTTTATAGACCTGCGCCAAAGTGCGATCGGCCACGGCGATCAGCCTGGCCAGTTCCTTGCTGATATAACCCTCGTAACCGCCGAGCGAGATAGATAACACGCCGTTCGGGGCAAGGACGTGTTGCACCTGCTCGAAAAACTCACGAGTATACAGGCGATTGATCTGAGAGGTGGACGGGTCCGGGGCATCGACGATCACGACGTCGTAACGGCGGTCGGTTTGTTTGACGTACTGCCGGCCGTCGGCGTTGATTACATGGATTCTGAGATCGTTTAATTGTTCAGGCAAAAAGCGGCGAGCGACGTCGAGTACCAGCGGATCGAGTTCCACATAATCCACCGTTACCGCCGGATACTTTAGTATCTCCCGAGCCGTGCCCGATGCCCCACCGGAAATGAGAAGAACATTTTTTGCATCGGGCCGCTGGGACATGGCGTAGTGGACCGTTTCTTCGACTTGCTCGATATTATGGGTGGAAAACAGGGGCAGGCCGTTTTCGATGAAATTATATTGGCCGGCGTCCTCGGTCACGACCAACATTCCGTATGGCGATGCGCCGTGATAAACGACTTTCTGCCCGCCATATTGGAGATTACAGGTGATATCATCGAGATTATAAATGGCCGCCGCGGCGATCAAGCCCGCCGCGAGCAGCGCGGCCGCGATTGCCGGCAGCCGCCGCCGGGCAATGAGGGCGACCAGTGCGGCGAGCGCCAAATTCAAAACGGCCGGAAAATATAGGATGCCGAAGTGGCTGAATAAACGGATCAACACGAAAGTGAATAGGATTCCGCCCAGCACGTCACCGAGATTATCGAAAAAATATACTTGTCCGATGCTCTTTTGTCCCCGCTCCCTTTGGGAGAGGGTTAGGGTGAGGGCGCCCTCACCCCCGGCCCCTCTCCCAAAAGGAGAGGGGAGAATTTCCGTGGAGTCCCGGCTTGTCGTGGACGCCGCCATGCAGGCCAGGGTCAAGAGGTAGCCGGTTGCCAGGCAATAAGGCGCCATAAGCACGAAGCAACTTGCCACGGTTTCGGTCACTCCCGCCTCGGCCCCGCGGATGAACACGACGTTTCGTAAAGTTCTTAGCAGAAAAACGTCGGCCAGCGGCAGGATGGCGATGAGAATTTGCAGTATCACAAAGAGCATAATCGGCGATTTTAACCGGGAAGCGGTTTTGCCCAGGGCCGAACCGATGCCCGTAAGCAGCATCCAATTTCCCAGCACGATCCCGAAAATCAACTCATTGCCCGAAAATGCGGCAAGCAACTCACGCATTAACGTGAGTTGGGTCATAACGGCCGAAACGCCGAACGAGCAGACAGCCACGAACAAGATAGGCCGGGGAACCAACGGACAAAATGCTTCTTGCGCGGCCGGTTGCATATAAGGATTCAGGGGGCAGGGTTCAGGGTTCAGGATTTCGCCGATAGCACGATACGTCTTCCAGTATATCACTGCCGCCGACTAATGAGCCGCTTGCGGTTTCGCGAGGAAAAAGCACACAGACAAAACATTCTGGACGAAGTAATATGAACAGGTTTTATTTGGATTCCTTAAAGGCTTCGACTTGGTAGATGAGTACGGAAGTGCCTTGTTCTCGCCAGGTTGAGGCGCTAAGTCCGGCTTTCTGGGCCAGGTGATCGAGGAAGTCTTCCTTGTCGGGGAGTTGTTCCCAAACTTGAGGCAAAAAGGTTGCCTGGCGAAGACCCATTCTTAGCACGACGCCGTCCGTGCCCGGGCGGAGTTTTTGCATTAAATCCTCGGGCGATTTGAATTCCAGGCGGCGGGGGACGGTCAACACGCTGATTTCGATCTGGATGTCTTTTAATTCCTCGGATCGGACGGGCTTAAAGCGGGGATCTTCCAGAGCGGCCGCCCGGGCGCGGCTGATGACGGCTTGACATAACGGCTCTTCGGGAAAGATGCTGCCGATGCACCCGCGCAGGTCGTTGTTTTTCGTAAGCGTGACAAAGCAAGCCCGAGAGGAGCGGAGATTTTCGGAAACGGCGGCGGCATCGACTTCCGGCGGATTTTCGCCGTTTGTAACGCGAGTTATGGTCTTGCGGGCCAATTCCAGGAGGAACTTCCGCTCTCCGGCGGAGAACTCTTGCCCTTCGGTTGGCCGGGATTTTTCGGTTGATGCGGTTTCCTTGGCATCGGGCTGGTAAAAGGCAATGGCCGCGTAACCCACGACCCGATCTTTGCTGCCCGAGGTATCGCCGCTGTTGCGATAATCGAGCAACTTGGCCTTCCAGCCTTTTTGCCTGGCGATTTCCATCAGCGTGAGGATGGGCGCTTTGCCGCATGCCTCTTGCTGCATCATCCACTCGGTGCTTAAATCGCAAATCGAGCGGACGCAACTGGTATCCAGTTTTTTGGCGACTTCGTAAGGATGATAGTGGCTCAAGTCGGAACTGACGACCACTAGGGTGCGGTCGTCGATGAATTTCAGCAGGACTTTCGCGGCGGCCTCGGGATCGACGTTGCCGTAAACCACGGGCACAATGCTGAATTTTTTGAGCGTGCGTTGCAGGAAGGGCAATTGCACTTCCAGGGAATGTTCCCAGGTGTCGGGCTTGTCTTCGCCGAAGGCGGGCAGTTGTTTGGGCGATTGACGCCAGAAACTGGGGCGCTCGACTTCGCAGGGTGGATTGATTGCAAAGGGCTTGATTTTAGCCAGTTCGGCGTTTTTGGGCGAAATGGGGATGAGTCCCAAAGGGGTTTCGTAGGCGTCCGCTTCGGTCAGGGCCGCTCCATCAAAGGCCGCGTAATGGCTGGGGCCGAGTACGATGACGGTATCGAAATCGCGCCCGGAGAGTTGCTTGTAGGCCGAGGCCGCGATCTTGCCCGAGTATTCGTAGCCCGCATGTGGACAAATTAATGCCCGGAGGTTTTTGATCGGCTCCGGCTTTGCCTCGGCCAGGAACTCGTCGATCTGTTTTGTAAGATCGGTTTCGGCCTTGGGATAAAAAAGCCCGGCGACTGCCGGCCCGCGGATTTTTTCGGGAGATTTTTTCTGTCCGGCCGTCGCCTGCGCCTGTGATTGCGTTTGCGATTGGGCCGGCTGCTGGGAGCATCCTGTCAAGGCGAAAATAATCCCTAGCGTGACAATCCATCGGCAAAATGTGTTCATGACACACCCCACATAAATAACAAGAGGTGGGACTCGGTATATTTACAATAGATTGCGAAACTGCAAACGGTTTGTCGGTGTTTTTCTTCCTCCTATGTATGATGCGCGATCCGGGGCGGTTTGACAAGGAAAGTTACAATAGCGGCCATTATCAGCAATGTGGAGGCGCCGTAATAAGCATAAGCAAATGTATTATAAATGTCGTAGAGCTTGCCCGCGCCCAAGGAGAGCATGAATCCGCCCACTCCCCATGCCGTAAACACCAAACCGTAATTGACTCCGAAATTTTTCAATCCATAATAGTCCTTGGTGATCGAGGGGAACAAGGAGAGGTTAGCTCCGTAATTAGCGCCGATCAGCGCCGAAAGCAAGGCCATAACCAAACCATTGGCTAAAAACGTGTCGGCTTTTGCCAGAGACAATATTATCACCAGGACGGCTTGCATTACGAAGCAGCCGAACATGGTGGCTTTGCGGCCGAGTTTATCGGAAAGCACTCCGGCCAGAATCCGGCCGGCGCCGTTACCCACGGCAAGCGCGGCAACTAAGAGGAAACCCAAGTCGAGTCCCGCCTGCTTGGTGGCGATTGTCGCGAGTTTGGAAATGACCATTAATCCCGCTCCGGCGCCGCAAGTGTACATGAACCATAAAAGATAAAACTGCCCGGTGTGAAGCATCTCCGAAGGGGAGAAATCTTCTTTTTTAGCGTTTGGGCCGGGGGCGACTTTGGGTGCTGAGCCGGCGGGCACATAACCTGCCGGCGGCGCGACCAATAATTGCGACAACCCGACCACCACGATCATAAACGCTATGCCCAGTGTAAGCATTGCGGTGGGAAGGCTGAAAGTTGCAATCAACCATTTTGTCAAAGGCGCTGCATATACCGAAGCCAGACCGAATCCGGAAACCACAATGCCCGCGATCAATCCGGTCCGCTTGGCCGAGAACCATTTCACGGCTGGCGGCGTGGCCGAGGCATAGCCACAACCGATCCCGGAACCGGCCAGCAATCCGAAGCCCAAAATGTATCCGACAGGGGCATGGCTGAAACTGGCCAAGATCATTCCAATTCCCACCAGCAGACCGCCGACGGTGGCCACGATCCGCGGGCCGATGCGATCCTGCAATCTGCCGGCCGGCACCATCATCAAGCTGAACACCAGACAGGCGATGGAATAGGGCCAGGACTTATCTGCCTCGCTCCATTTCCAACCTTGGGGAATATCCTTGCTAATGACGCTCCAGGTGTAAAGTATGCCCAAGGCCAGGTTGATGCCCACCGCCGCCAATGTCACGCGAACTCCATAATTTTTAAGTGGTTGGTCCATGATAAAACGGCCCTTTTGGAAAGAGAGTTTTTCGCTAATCAGGAGGACAGGCATTCTTGCCTGTCTTTTTCAGGGCGGACAAGAATGTCCGCCCTCCTGACATGGCTACAACATTGTCCGGCCTCCTTATTCGGCCAGCTTATTTTGCTACGGCCCCAAAAGCGGATTCTAGCATAATCCGCAATACACAACCAGAGCGGTCAGGGTTCGCAATCCTTTCTCGGATGTATGCCTGTTGAAAGCGGGCGTCAGTTATTATAATGGCTCCTCCGCGAAAACTAATCCGGGAAGCGAGCATGTACAATTCACAACTTGGCGAACTGGCGGCGATAGGCACGGCATTTTTGTGGACGCTCTCGGCCCTGGCGTGGACTTCGGCGGGCAAGGACATGGGCGCATTGGCGATGAGCTTTATCCGCCTGCTGGTTACCTGCGTTTATTTGTCGATATACGGGATATTCCACGGATCGGCATTGCCGCTTAACGCCGACGGCGAGACCTGGCTGCTATTGACGACTTCGGGCTTTTTCGGATTTTTCATTGCCGACGTCTGCCTGTTTAAGGCATTTCTGTTGATCGGTCCGAGAGTTTCGCTTTTGATTCAATCGCTATCGCCGCCGCTATCGGCGATTATGGCCTGGATATTTTTAGGCGATAAACTGCTGCTGAAAGATTGGATCGGCATGGGAATCACGCTGTCCGGAGTAGTTTGGGTCATACTCGAACGGCCGGAAACGCCCGAGGAACACCTACGCAGGCGTCATATCGCGCGGGGCGTTTTTTTGGCCGTGGTGGCCGCCGTGAGCGGCGCCATCGGGCTGGTGTTCTCGAAAAAAGGAATCGGCAACTACGATGCCGCCGCCGCGACTTACATCCGCGTAATCGGCGCCCTGGCCGGATATGCGGTGCTGCTGACGTTGGTGTGGCGCTGGCCGGTGGTTTTCAGGGCGGTCCGGCGCGCCAAAGCAATGGGCATCTTGATGTTCGGCTCGTTCGTGGGACCTTTTTTGGGCGTGATACTGTGCATGGTGTCTTTGCGATATTGTCACGCCGGCGTGGTCTCCACGATTATTAACACCATGCCCGTGCTGATCCTGCCGTTTATCATCGTGTTGTATCACGAAAAAGTAAGCCTCCGCGCCGCGGGCGGGGCCGTGCTCTCGGTGCTGGGAGTGGCAATGCTGGTGTTGTGAAAGAGGGTTCGGGGTTCAGGGTTCAGAATTTTAAAAAGATACACCGGAAAAGATTAGAGGACCTTAAAATGGCGGATTTTATGAGGGTGGAAGACTTGAAGGTGTATCAAAAGCTGTGCCAATTACACCTTGAAGTATGCGATTTAACTCATACATGGCCTAACGAGGAAAAATATGAATTAGCCGGTCAAGTTCGTCGTTCTTCCAATAGTGCTCCCGCCAATCTTGCTGAAAAACATAGTGACCGACATATTCGAAATAAAATTGAAGGAGTAAATCGCGCGCGTGGAGAGTCGTTGGAAACTATCCACCACCTATATATAGCAAAATTAAAAGGCTATATCGATGATCAGACGTATAACAATTTCCGTAACCGATATCTTGAGTGCATTCGTATGTTGAATGGTTTGGAAAAGACCTTGGAACAACAACTTGATGAATCCTGCTGCCGCTGGCCAACCGAGTTTGAAAACCCCTAAATACTTTGATTTTTTTCCACCATGTATCAATCATCACAAAAATTCTGAACCCTGAACCCTGAACCCTGAACCCTATTCTTTCGGTTCCACATGGATCACCACCCGGCCCAGCTTGGGAATATGCGCGCGGAGGTAGTCTTCCAGGCGGACGGTGAAATCGTGGGCATCGACGATGGGAGTGGCGGGCTGGAGAGTGCAGTGCAGCGACACGGACTGTTCCGCTCCGGTCTGTTGCACCACGAGGTCGTGGGGATGAAAACGGGTTTTTGTTTCGTTTTGGAAGCGGACGAGAAATTTGTGGATCAAAAGTTCACCGGCCGACTGGGAACGGACCGTGGCGGCGGAGTCTCCGGCTGGTTCCAGGTGCGTGACGATCCGCTGCAAGCTGGGAATGGCCTCGCGCAGGGCCTGCTCGAACTGGCTGGCCTGGCGATGGGCTTCCTCCAATAGCAGCGATTCGTTCACCTCCAGGTGTAATTCCAGCCAGCGCTGGCGATTCTCTTCGTAAATGCGGATGCCGTGCGCGCCCAGGCCGTGGCGCGCGGCCAGCAGGCGGATTTTGGTGGTGACGTCTTCATCGCTGGGTATGGCGGGCTCGACGTGGACCACAACGTCGGCCTTGGGGAAAATGGAGCGAACGGCGGCTTCGGCGGCGTTGGCGATATCGTGGGTTTGTTCGAAGGCCGCGGCCCGGATGACGGCCAGGGTCACGTCGGCGAAGACTTCCGGCCCGCTGCGGCGGAGGCGGACCTGGCGGACTTCGGCCACTCCGGGCACGGCTCGGACGGCGGCTTCCACTTGTTCTTGCATCCCTTTGGGTACGCTGTCCAAGAGGTCGGCGACGGTTTTTTTGCCCAGTTGCAGGCTTACCCAAATGACAATTCCCGCCACGCCCAGGGCTGCCAGGGTATCGGCCTTGATGAGCCAGGGCAGGTCGTATCGCTCGCCCACCCACACACCGATAAGCCCTACAAACACGACCATTGAGGACCAGACGTCGGTGGAAAAATGCAGGGCGTCGGCTTCGAGGGCTTGGCTGGAGTATTTGTCGGCGGCCCGTTTCAATGCCCGGGATCTGGAAATGTCGATGATAATCGAGGTGATCACCACCACGAAGGCCCAGATATTCGGATCGACCTCTACTTTGGCGCGGAAAAATAATCGCTCCACGGCTTCGTAGATGATCCATATACAGGTGATAAAAAGCAGAAACGTTTCGAACAGGGCGGAAAGATTTTCGAACTTGCCGTGTCCGTAAGTGTGTTCGCGGTCGGCGGGCAGGCCGGAGATGCGGACCGCCCAAAGCGTGATCGCGGCGGCGACCATGTCCAATCCGGAATGGGCGGCCTCGGAAAGAATGCCCAAGCTGTTGGTCGAAAGGCCGACTACGATCTTGAAGGCGGTCAACAGCAACGCGGCCAGCAGCGAGGCCGAGGCCACGCGGCGCTTGTCCCGGTCGGCGCGGGCGAAATCATCTTGAAAAGGCGGGCCGGTCATGCGAAAGCGCCCCCCACGCCGAACGACACTTGTGGATCGTGAATTAAGTATGGATTATTGTTTTGGTTTTTGTTTTTCGCGTTCGCTCGCCCGCCAAGCCAAGGCAAGCATTATTAGTCCGAAGATTAGCGATGCGACGCCGGACCAGAGATTGATGTTGATTCCCATCGAAACCTTATATATTTCCTCGGAATTAAAGGTAACCAACCCAAAAACCAAGAGGATGGCGCCGACGATGACGAACATCGAGCCGATCGGAATGCGAATATCCAGCGACATATCGAGTCCCTTTACTTTTAAACGAAACCTTTGAATCTAATACCGGCGTATATATTTTTGTTGTGGCGTATACAATACTGTCGTTGGGACGATAGTTGAACTATCGCCCCAACATATTATTTGATTCTAATTACCAGAATATGATGTTCAGAACGATGGAAACAACGAGTACGAAAACGCCCAATACCCAGGGGCGTTCGTACCAATGCAGGCTGTCGTCTTTTGCCACGTGCGGCGTAAGGGAATAAACCAGGCCCTTGAGTTCTTCGTCGGATTTGTCGCGATTGGTTAGTAGACTAATCACAATAGTAACCACGAAACAAACGGTCCAGGCATAAATGGCGGTCCAAAAATTAAGAGCCATCTCGCTTGGATATTCATGTAGTACCGCGCCCAACCAACCTCCCTTGAAGATAGTGGTGGCTTTTTCGGGAGCCGTAAGTCCGCAGTGAATTATCGCCACGCCGGTTCCTGTTACCAATCCCCAAAAAGCGCCGTGTTTTGTCGTTCTTTTCCAGAACATGCCCAAAATAAACGTGGCAAACAACGGTGCATTAACAAGCGAAAAAACTAACTGCAGAAAATCCATGATGTTATTGAATTGTGCGGCGATATAAGCCGCGCCCATGCTCACTACCGTGCCGAAGACGGTCGCCATCCGGCCCATCCACAGATAATGGTTGTCGGACTTGTTCGGCGCGATGTAACTTTGATAAATATCATAAGTCCAAACGGTATTAAATGCAGTCACGTTTCCCGCCATGCCCGACATGAACGAGGCGATCAAGGCGGTGATACCCAACCCCAGTACGCCTTCGGGCAGATAGTGAACCAGCATGTAAGGAATTGTATTGTCAAAATCAACTTCCGTCCCATTTGGTTTTAGCGGTAGAACGAAAGATCCACTCTCACCGGCTTTGAAATAAAGCGCCATGGCAATCATGCCGGGCAGAATCACTAAAATCGGGATAAACATTTTTGGAATCGCGCCAATCAGCGGCGTGCGCCGCGCGGCCGACATGGAGTTGGCGGCCATGGCGCGTTGCACCACGAGGAAGTTCGTGCACCAGTAACCGAAGGAAAGCACAAATCCCAAACCCATCACAATGGCAAACCAACTCACTCCCATGGGATTTTCGGTTGCGGTTCCCGTATAAGCCCAGCATCTAAACCAGGTGTCCGCCGGTAACTGATGTTGAGTTGCCATGGCTTGCAGCCGCCCTTGCATGCCGCTCCAACCGCCGACGTCTTTAAGGCTTAAAAAAACAAGAGGCGTAAGTCCCGCGACAATGAGAAAGAATTGCAACACTTCGTTGTATATCGCCGAGGTCAAACCGCCCAAGTAAGTATAGACCAGTACGATAATGGCCGACATCACGATGCTGAAATGGAAATTCCAACCCAGCATAATGTTCATCAACTTAGCCATAGCGTACATCGATATCCCGGAGGCGAAGATGGTCATGACAGCGAAGGCGAAGGCGTTAAAGCCCCGGGTTCTTTCGTCGAAACGGAGTTTAAGATATTCGGGCACGGACCGCGCCCGGGAACCGTAATAAAAGGGCATCATAAACAAGCCCAAAAAAACCATGGCCGGAATGGCGCCTATCCAGTAGAAATGACAGGTGGCAATTCCATATTTCGCTCCAGACGCCGCCATGCCCATCACTTCCAACGCGCCTAAGTTCGTGGAAATGAAGGCCAGGCCGGTAATCCAAGCGGGAATCGAGCGGCCGGAGGTGAGAAAATCACTGCTGCTGCGCATGAAGCGTTTCAAAGCCCAGCCGATTCCCAACACAAAAATCAAGTACACGATCAAAATCGTGTAATCGATCGATCCCAGGTGGGTTTGGAGTTCAGTTGCCGGCGTATTTGCAGGATTTATCTCGGCAGTAGCGGCAAATAAGGCCCCCAGGTGAGATGAAAGTTGGGCTAAAGGCATGGAGACGTCCTTTGCACTAAAAGGAATTAAAGGTTCCCGAGGCGCGGTCCGCTCCGCGCCAAAAATTATTCACGCATTTTATATTCCGGAGAAAGCAACTTACAAGCGGCTAATATAACTAAATACCGGAATTTTGCACTGTAGTAATCGCCAAAAGAAGGCGCATGACCCGAACGAGGGGGACAGGCCGGAGGACCTCGAATACAAGAATTCAGCAGGTTCCCAAGAGGCATTATGTCACCCAATGAAGCAAGTTCAAAAACAGCTCTCGTTCCCACGCCGGAGCATGGGAACGAGGTTAACCCAATGAAGCAAGTTCAAAAATGACAATTCATAAGGGTTATCGAACGGAACCGACAATATCTTCCTTATGTATTTTTCAACGGCCGTTCTGGTAATAAACCTGATTATTAATGGAACCAACAATCTTTCCACAAAACGTACGCGCCGCTTATTCGGCTGTTCATTCCACGAAGATTCGCTATAACCATATTGTTGCGCACCGGCAATAATTTCATACGACCTTTCCTGATCCGCACTGCATGACTACGGCCATTGAAATCCAACCCGCCGGACCGATACATGCCTCGATTCGACCGCCGGGCTCGAAGAGTCTGACCAACCGGGCGTTGGTTTGCGCGGCCTTGGCCCGGGGCAAATCGGTGCTTTCCGGCGCCCTGGACAGCGAAGACACCCGGGTGATGATCGAGGCCCTGCGCCGATTGGGGATTGCGATGGAGCATGACGTTAAGACCAAAACCATGCGGATTTCCGGATGCAATGGTTTGCCGCCGGCGACCGAAGCCAATCTTTTCGCTGCCAACAGCGGCACTACAATACGCTTTTTGACGGCAATGGCGACACTAGGGCGGGGCCGATTCCGCCTGGACGGCACGCCGCGGATGCGCCAGCGCCCCATTCAGGACCTGTTGGACGCCTTGGGGCAACTAGGGGCAAAGGCTTATTCGGAACTTCGATCCGGGTGTCCGCCGGTGGTAGTCGAGGCCGCGGGACTGCGAGGCGGGCGGGCGGAGATAGCGGGCAATGTTTCCAGCCAGTTCCTTAGCGGACTTTTAATGGCCGCCGCGTATGCCGAGAATCCGGTGGAATTGGCGCTAAGCGGGCAACTGGTTTCGCAACCATACGTGGCCATGACTACTGCCGTGATGGCGGCCTTTGGCGTACAGGTCCAGACGCGGCCCAGCGGGTTTATCGTGCCGGCCGGAGTGGGATATCACGGGCGGGATTATGAGATCGAGCCGGATGCCTCGGCGGGGAGTTACTTTTTCGCCGCCTCTGCGATTACCGGCGGAAAAATCACGGTCGAAGGGCTTTCGCGGCGGAGCCTGCAAGGCGACGTGGCCTTTTGCGATTGCCTGGAAAAAATGGGCTGCACCGTGGAATACGGAGAGAATGCGATTACCCTGAGCGGGGGGAAACTCCGCGGAATTGACGTCGATATGAACGCCATCAGCGATACAGTGCAAACCTTGGCGGTGGCGGCCCTGTTTGCCGATGGGCCCACGACCATCAGCGGAGCGGCCCACATCCGGCACAAGGAAACCGACCGCATCCACGCACTGGCGACTGAGTTGAGGAAAATCGGCGCCGGCGTGGAAGAGCGCCCCGATGGGCTGCGGATAATTCCCGGCAAACTTCGCGGGGCCAGGATCGAGACCTATAACGACCACCGCATGGCAATGAGCATGGCACTTGTGGGTCTGGCCGTGCCAGGCATTGTCATCCTGGATCCGGAGTGTACGGCAAAAACTTATCCGGATTTTTTTGCCGACCTTACGCAAATAAGTCAGAAGGCAGAAGTCAGAACGCGGAACTCAGAACGATGAACGCAA
>JBEKGL010000022.1:0-16306 GCA_050012815.1 Thermoguttaceae bacterium | reverse complement strand
GCCGCCTCCGGACGCGAAGGGCTGGATGGAATAGAGGCAACCATGATACAACTCTTGGAATCGACCGGTTCGATCTCCACAAAACTCGGCATCATCCGCGACAAATCGCAGAACATAAATGAAGTGGTGAACACGATTACCAAGGTAGCCGACCAGACCAACTTGCTCTCGATCAATGCGGCAATCGAGGCGGAGAAGGCCGGGGAATTCGGTCGGGGATTTCTCGTCGTCGCCCGGGAGATACGCCGTTTGGCCGATCAAACCGCCGTGGCCACTCTGGACATCGAGGGCACGGTCCGCCTGATGCAGGATGCGGTTTCCGCGGGAGTAATGCAAATGGACAAGTTTGGCGGAGAATTCCGTTCCGGCATGGAGCGCGTCAAGGAGATCAACCGTCAGACCGGTCGGATTATCGAGGAAGTCGAAACGCTCATCAGCCGCTTCCAATCGGTCAATGAAGGAATGCAGAGCCAGTCCATAGCCGCCAAACAAATCAACGAAGCGATGGTCCCCGTCGCCCACGGGACCAAAGAAACCCAAATCTCCCTGGAGGAATTCATCAAGGCGACTGCTTACCTACGGCAGTCGGTCGAACTATTGAACCAGGAAATTTCCCAATTCACAGTGTAAAATGCGGTTTTTCTTAACAGAACCATCCGCAAGTCATCCTGTGATATGCGTTGAAAGAGATCCTATGTTGCTGATCATGTGTCATGCCGGAGCGAATCGTTATGCGTTCGAATCGCGGCATGTCCTTGAGGTGCTGCCGCGGGTTAATCTGCATCGGATAAGCGGTTCCCCTTCCTGGCTTGCCGGATTGCTGACCTTCCGCGGAGCAGCCATTCCCGTGATCGACCTTACCCAATTAACGCAATCCATGCCCTGCCCTAATCGTCTCAGCAGTCGCATTGCCATTATGCAAACCGTGCTGAAAGGAATCACTCAACGGTTCGGCGTATTGGCCGAACAAATGGGACTTCAAGAATTCAATGCCGATCCCAAACAGTCCGGCGCCGAGACGGGCGGGCAAACAGCCTTGGGGAAAATCCGTCTTGATGAACAAGGCGTCTTCCAGATCGTAGATCCCCCGAGTCTGGTCTCCGAAGACCGGCAAGCACTCCTCTTTCCCGATACAGAGGAGCAACACTAATGCCTTTCGCAACGGACGAAATCCTGGCCGAGGTCTTCCAGCTCCTTCAAGAGCGGGCTGGAATGGCCCCTGAGTTGTTCGGCGTTCAAGGCATTGCGCATGCAGTGCACAACCGCTTTGCAGCAAGCGGGGCAGAATCGCCGCAAGATTATATAAACCGCTTAGCCTCAGATTCGGCGGTGTTTCAGGAGTTGCTCGATGATCTCTTGGTGAGGGAAACATGGATGTTCCGGGATGCACATGCGTTCCGCAGTGTGGAACGTTACTTCGATGCCTGGCAATCCCGCCGTCGCGGACAGATTCGGGTCCTGAGTGTCGCTTGCAGTACGGGAGAAGAGGTCTATTCCTTGGCAATAGCGCTCCGTAAAGCAGGGTTGGAGCCGTCTCAATTTCAAATCCTGGGAACCGACTTAAGCCGGCGATCCCTGGAACTTGCACGCAGTGGAAATCTCAACTCACGCTCGTTTCGTGAACCTGACGATACGATCATCGCGATGCGCGATCGGTGGTGTGAGCAAGTCGGCCAGTCGTGGCGGGTCCGTGACGACTTACGTGACGGATTGGAATTCAGATGGGGAAACCTGGCCCAGGCCGAGTTTCTCGCCTGCGAGTCTCCCTTCCATGTAATCTTCTGCCGCAACGTTTTGATCTACTTCCATAGCAAAGCCCGTCGCATGGCAGTCCGTCATCTGCATCGGCTTTTAAGCCCGGAGGGAATCTTGTACTCCGCGCCTGCCGAAGCCCGCATTTTTAGTGAAGCCGGATTCCGCAGTCTCGACAACGAGTGTCCCTTTGCCTTCCAATGTCCGGGCGCCATGGCCGATACGCCGCAATCCGCCGCAGTTGTCATGCGGCCGCAGCAGAAGAACCTGCCCCCTTTCGATGTAGACACCGACTCGCCTAAGCCCGCTACTAAGCATGCATTTCTCCCTCTGACGTCGTCAGGGCCTCTCGGCCAAAACAACTCGAACAGACACGCGCCGAGCATAGGCGTAAACACAACCCAGGAAGACTCCACCGGGCAAGCCATCCTACACGCCGCTCAGCAGGCAGCGAACAACGGCCGCTTGGAGGAGGCCGATGCGCTCTGCGGCCAAGTCCTCTCGCAGAATCCATCGAGCACGGAAGCACACTACCTGAGAGGAGTTGTATTCCAGGCGCAGGGAATGTTGAACGAGGCGCAGCGAAGTCTCGAAAAAACCCTTTACTTGGATCCCCGGCATTATCAGGCATTGGTTCACATGATGCTCTTGTCCGAACAGCGCGGCGACCAGAGTGCGATGGCAAATTACCGACGACGGGCCCGGCAAGCGGCGCCAAGGGAGGCCGAATGATGCAATCCGAAGTAAATAAGCTGCCGCAAGAAAATACTGTCTCTGAAGCCTGCTGGAGTCGTATCGGCGTCCAGGGAGATCGGTCCTGCCCCCGGTTGGCGCAGGCCGTCCACTGCCGTAATTGTCCGGTCTTTTCGGCCGCCGGACAACAACTTTTTAAACGGGAAGCGCCCCCTGAGTACTTGGAGGATTGGACGCAACGGATCGCTGAGAGTGATGCAATAACTGCAATCGAAGAACAATCGGTCCTCATGTTCCGGATCGGCGCCGAATGGTTGGCTCTCGATACCCGCAGAGTGGTTGAGGTCGTGGAACTGCGGCCGATTCACCGCGTACCCCAGCGCACGGATAGACTTCTGTTGGGCCTTGCCAATATCCGTGGCGAGTTACACCTTTGCGTCTCGTTGCGGGAATTGTTGGGGATCGAGGGAACTCTTGAAGATCCACAAAATAAATGCCTTGCAACTCCCATCAGCAAAGAGCGCCTCCTCGTGGTTGAGCAGGAGCAAAATCGCTGGGTGTTTCCGGTCGATGAAGTCGAAGGCGTTTGCCGCATTAAAGCCCAGGCCTCGGAAAACCTGCCTCACACAGTGGAGAAAAGTAGCCGGTTTTATTCGCAGGCTATTTTCTCTCATCAGAACAAGAAAGTCGGCATGCTCGCGGAGACACGAATATTTCAGGCGTTGGAGAAAACCATTCGATGAGTCAAGTTAGTAGCGACGATTTTCTGATCGACTTATTTCGCGAATAGGTCCGCACGAACTGCCAGATCCTCGCCGACGGACTCGTGGCGTTGGAGCAAGGAAACGCCAGCCCGGAACGACTGGAGGCCATGATGCGCGCAGCCCACTCGATCAAGGGCGCGGCGCGCGTGGTTAACGTGCAGCCGGGCGTCAAGGTTGCTCACGCCATGGAGGATTGCTTCGTCCGGGCCCAAAAGGCCGAATTAACACTCACCAGCAACGTAGTGGATATTCTCCTGGCCGGCGTCGACATGTTGCAAGGCATTGCGGCAGCGGCGGGTGTCGGATTCACAGCGTGGCTTGAAACCCATCAGCCTGAAGCAGCCCAACTTTTACAGCGTCTCGACAATGTGGTGCACGAAAGCAAGTCGCAGGTATCGCCCGGTCCGGCGTTTATCGATATCCAAACGACGGCAACGGATGCTGCCCAAACATCGGCGCCGAGGGAGTCTGTTGCTCCACCTGCGCCACCCATACCGACTATTGAAATCTCCCCGCAGCCAGCCGCCCCGATTGTCGGTCCAAAATCCCCAGAGACCTCAAGCGAAGAAGGCGTTGTCCGCGTCACGGCCCGGAGCCTGACACGGCTTATGGGCTTGGCCGGCGAGTCCCTGGTGGAAGCGCGCTGGCTCCAACCTTTCTCTAAGTCACTCCTTCAGTTGAAACATCTCCAGACGCAACTTGCCGACACCCTCGAAAGCCTCGCCACTATGGATCCGTCTGAAGTATCGGAGGAACGGGTCTCCGCTCTGCGGAACGATGCGCGCGAGCAATTGGTTGCCTGCCGTGATTTGCTTGCGGATCGCATGAGCGAGTTCGACCGGCGCATTCGTAATACTGACGATTTGAGCAGCCGCTTATATCACGAGGTCATCTCCAGCCGCATGAGGCCGTTTCGGGACGGCGTACAGGGGCTGCCGCGGCTTGTCCGCGACCTGGCTCGGCAAATGGGAAAGAAGGCTCAACTCGAAATCCAAGGCGAGACCACCGAAGTCGACCGCGACATCCTGGAGCGGCTGGATGCCCCCCTGAATCACTTGGTGCGCAACGCACTGGATCACGGTCTGGAAACGCCCGAAGAAAGACAAGCCTTGGGAAAACCGGAAATCGGTCGTCTCCACATCGAGGCCGCGCACCGTGCGGGTCTGCTCTCGATTACAGTTTCCGACGACGGCCGGGGTATCGACAGAGAACGTCTGCGCGGTAAAGTCGTCCAACGGGGACTTGCCAGCCCCGACCTGGCCCAAAAGCTAAGCGACACGGAACTCCTGGACTTCCTCTTCCTCCCCGGATTTTCCACGGCCTCCCAGGTGACCGAAATTTCCGGCCGCGGCGTGGGACTCGACGTGGTTCACACGATGGTCCGATCGGTGGGCGGCCACATCCACATTCACTCTGACCCGGACCAGGGGACGAGCTTCCAGATTGAACTTCCCGTAACGCTTTCCGTGCTCCGTGCAGTTGTTGTGGATATCGCAGACGAGCCCTATGCATTCCCTCATAACCGAATCGACCGGATCATCCGCGTCGCCCGCAACGAACTCCATTCGTTGGAGAACCGTCAATATTTTGAAGTTGACGGGCAGAACGTGGGAATTGTAATGGCACGCCAGGTCTTCAAACTGGAAGGCCCGGAAATCCTCGGTGAAGATCTCCTGGTTGTCCTTTTTAGCAATCGATCGGCAAAGTACGGATTGGTGGTCGACGGGCTTCGTGGAGAACAAGACCTCGTCGTCCGACCGTTGGACCGCCGGCTGGGAAAGGTTCCCAATCTGCATGCAGTTGCCCTACTGGACGACGGTTCCCCGGTACTCATCGTGGACCCGGACGACTTGTGCAGTTCCATCGAAAAACTCCTCCAAGGGAGCCGATTGCAACGGGCCGGTGCGCGCGCAGCCCAACCAGATAACCGCCGGCAGAAATCTATCCTCGTAGTCGACGACTCCATCACGGTGCGGGAAGTGGAGCGGCAACTCTTGGCGAACCAGGGGTATCTCGTGGAAGTCGCCGTTGATGGCATGGAAGGCTGGAACCTTGTGCGAGAGGGGCGGTTCGACCTGGTGATCAGCGACATCGATATGCCCCGCTTGAACGGCTTGGATTTGGTCCGTAAGATAAAAGAGGATGCGCGGCTCCAGGCCATTCCGGTGGTCATCGTTTCCTATAAGGACCGCGAAGAGGATCGACTCCGCGGGCTCGAAGCCGGCGCGAATCACTACCTCACAAAGAGCAGCTTTCACGACGATACCTTGATCCAGACGGTGCGCGAATTGATTGGGAGTCCCGAGGCATGAGGATTGCGATCGTCAACGACCTGCGAACCGCCACGGAAGTTTTGCGGCGGGTCGTGTACAGCCATTCCGACTATAGCGTCGCTTGGACCGCGGCCAACGGCGAAGAGGCGGTCCGCCAATGCGAGAAAGATCCGCCCGACTGCATTCTGATGGATCTACTGATGCCGGGGATGAATGGGGCGGAGGCCACGCGGCAGATCATGCAGCATTTTCCCTGCCCCATCCTTGTGGTCACTGCGACGGTTGCCGGAAATTACTCTCTGGTTTGTGAAGCGCTCGGTTACGGAGCCTTTGACGCCGTGTCTACGCCGGTGCTGGGCAACCTTCCGCCCGCTCAGGCCGGAGCCCCTCTCTTGGCAAAACTAACCCATGTGGACAAGATTCGCTCGCGCATAGATGCTCAAGCGGAGTCTTCAACTCCGCCGATCCCCGTGGCGAAACACTTGCAAGGTGAAATCTCCCAATTGCAATTGGTTGCGATCGGGGCTTCCACGGGCGGACCGAACGCCCTGCAGACCATCCTTTCAAAATGGCCCAAAGACTTCCCCGCGTCTGTTATTATCGCCCAACATATTAGCGCTGATTTCGCGGATCCGCTGGCCGCTTGGTTATCGAACCACTGCCAGTTGACTGTCCGCACGGCCCGCGACGGCGACCGGCCTCAGGCAGGAGTCGTACTAGTGGCGGGAACCGACGATCATCTGGTGATGCGTCCGGATGGCGTCTTCATCTACACGAAGGATCCTATCGACAATCCCTTCCGCCCCTCGGTTGACGTGCTGTTTAAAAGTCTCGCTCGGCATTGGCTCAGGCCTTCTATAGCCGTGCTGCTCACAGGAATAGGTCAAGACGGCGCCAGTGGACTCTTGGACTTGCGCCGCGGAGGGTGGCACACCATCGCTCAAGACCAGCGAACCAGCGTGGTCTACGGCATGCCCCAGGCAGCGAGTCAACTCAACGCCGCCGTCCAAGTCCTTCCCGTGGGAGAAATCGGTATTGACATCGCCGCCAGGGTTAAAAATCTTGTCCATCGCAAAACCGTGACAGGAAAGTAGTTCCGCGAGGGGGCTTTCAAAAACACTTGCACCACATTTTAAGAGATAAACTTTGGAGGTTTTTACTAAGGGGAAGCTTATTAATGAGAATAGTTGAAGATCACGAGACGAAGCGACTTCCGCTTTAAGTCAGGTCATTAAATCCGAGGTAATCAAATTAGTAAGGATTCGCAGACAATATCTGAAGTGTTTGATAATAAAAAAGTTACGCGAGTCCTTGCGACTGCTTGCGATAGAGTACAAAGTTCTATAGTACCCCGGACAGGATTTGAACCTGTGACCACTGGTTTAGGAAACCAGTGCTCTATCCCCTGAGCTACCGGGGCGGACGATATTTTTTCCATTCTCAATACATTTCGTACATCTGTTCGCCGCCGTGGGCGGGATTGCCGATTAGACTGCGGCTTTGCAGATCGACTACGAAATCGAGATATTCCAAGGGAATCTGGCCGATGAGAACGGGAACGTCGTCGGGCACTTCGATCACGTCCATTGGGCAATCGCGCCCTTTGATCGTCAATCGCACAGTGGAATAGACGTCTGCCTGGACAACTCCCTGGCTAGTGGTTACCCGCCGCGTAGAACGCTTTTTTAATCCCAACTGTCGAATGATACGCGTGGGCAAAGAAAGCATAGTGGCGCCGGTGTCGACCAAGGCGTCCGTGACAGCAATTCGACGCACTTTGTCGGCTGGTAAATGTCCCATTTCCACGGCAGCAAGGTCACTCATATTCTCGATCGTTGCCTCGGTCAATACTCGACCTATTGTTTCAGTCTCGATGATATTTCCTCCGCAAGCGAATCTTCTTACCCGCTACTGCATTATAACCACTTTTCCACCACATTAAATAGCCCTTTGCCTCTCCCCCAGTCGGCGGTTCTTGCGGGACGGTTCGTAAAGCGTTATTCTACTGGATTCCACGAATTGTGGATCAAGAGAATCATGTTCACTGCCTACCGTATCTTGTCCGCTCCTCCGGGCACAAATGCCCGGGCTAAACATGTAATGTGACATTAAATTTCTGATACCCTCACTTATTAAAACTGATAACTGATAACTTAAAACTTAAAACTTTTTAAATTGAGGAGACTTCTCGTGGATAAACGACGCTTCGTGACAGTCGATGGCAATGAAGCGACGGCCAACATAGCCCACCTGTGCAACGAGGTGATGGCGATCTATCCGATCACGCCGTCGTCGGGCCTTGGTGAATTGCCCGACGCCTGGGCCGCCGCCGGACGGAAAAACATATTCGGCACCGTGCCCGACGTGGTGGAAATGCAAAGCGAGGCTGGAGCGGCCGGGGCCGTTCACGGCGCGCTTCAGGCCGGGGCGATCACGACGACTTTCACCGCCTCGCAGGGCCTGCTGTTGATGATTCCCAACATGTTCAAGATCGCCGGGGAACTGACCCCCACGGTCTTTCACGTCACTGCCCGGACCGTGGCCACGCACGCGCTTTCGATTTTCGGCGATCACGGCGACGTGATGGCCTGCCGTTCGACCGGCTGGGGAATGCTTTCCTCGGCCTCGGTGCAAGAGGCCCAGGACATGGCCTTGATCGCGCACGCCGCCACGCTCGAAGCCCGGGTGCCTTTCATCCACTTTTACGACGGTTTCCGCATATCGCACGAGGTGAACAAGATCGAGCAATTGAGCGAGGACGACGTAAAGGCGATGATCGACATGGACCTGATCGCTGCGCATCGCAACCGTGCGCTTTCGCCGGAGCGGCCGAAGCTTCGCGGCACGGCCCAAAATCCCGACGTCTTTTTCCAGGCCCGCGAAACGTGCAATCCGTTTTACGACGCGGCTGCGGGCATCGTGCAAAAGCACATGGACAAGTTCGCCAAAATGGTCGGCCGGCAGTATCGCTTGTTCGATTACACCGGCGCGGCCGACGCCGACCGGGTTATCGTCATCATGGGTTCGGGGATTGGCGTGGTCGAGGAGACGGTCGAGAAACTTCTTGCCCGGGGCGAAAAGGTGGGCGTGCTTAAGGTTCGCTTGTTCCGGCCCTGGGATTCGGCCGCTTTTGTGGCCGCATTGCCCAAGACCGCCAAGAAGATCGCCGTACTGGATCGCACCAAGGAACCGGGCGCTGCCGGCGAGCCGCTGTACCAGGACGTTATCACCGCGCTGGCCGAGTGCTGGTCGGGCCGGACCGGCAACGGCTCGTTCCCGCTGGTTATCGGCGGGCGCTACGGTCTTTCCTCGAAGGAATTCACTCCGGCAATGGCGGCGGGCGTGTTCAACGAATTCGGCAAGCCCCAGCCCAAAAAGCACTTTACCGTGGGCATCGTCGACGACGTGACGCACCTGAGCGTGGATTACGATCCGAATTTTTCGACGGAAGGCGACGACGTTACCCGGGCGGTGTTTTTCGGCCTGGGCTCCGACGGCACCGTAAGCGCAAACCGCAACTCGGTGAAGATCGTGGGTGAAAACACCCCCTTGCACGCACAAGGCTATTTTGTGTACGACTCGCGCAAGGCCGGCTCGGTGACCACCTCTCACGTGCGTTTCAGTCCGCGGGCGATCAAGGGTTCGTACCTGGTTCACCGGGCGAACTTCGTGGCCTGCCACCAGTTTCATTTCCTGGAGCGCATCGACGTGCTTTCGATGGCCGATCCGGGCGCCACGTTCCTGTTGAACAGCCCTTACGGGCCGGATGAAGTGTGGAATCATCTGCCCGCCGAGGTGCAAAAACAGATTATCGACAGGAAGATGAAATTCTACGTGGTCGACGGATTCCGCGTGGCCCGGGATGCCGAGATGGGCGTGCGGATCAACACCATCATGCAGACCTGCTTTTTCAAGCTGGCAAACGTCATTCCGGCCGACGAAGCCATCACCCAGATCAAGGACGCCATCAAGAAGACATACGGCAAAAAGGGCGGCGGCAAGATCGTCGAGCAGAATTACGCGGCGGTCGACGGGGCTCTGAGCGCACTATTCGAAGTGAAATATCCCAGTCAAGTCACATCCAAGCTGCACATGGTGCCGCCGGTGCCGGAAAACGCCCCGGACTTCGTCAAGAACGTGTTGGGCATGATGATCGCCAATCGCGGCGACGACCTGCCCGTCAGCGCGCTTCCGAACGACGGCACGTTCCCCACCGCCACCACGCAGTACGAAAAGCGGAGCATTGCCCAGGACATTCCGATATGGGACCCGAAGATTTGCACGCAGTGCGGCCTGTGCTCGCTGGGCTGCCCGCACGCCACGATCCGTTTGAAGGCCTTTGATCCGGCCTTGTTGGCCGATGCCCCGGCCGGATTCAAATCGGCCGATTACAAAGGCAAGGAATACCCCGGCTGGAAGTTCACCATCCAGGTGGCCCCGGACGATTGCACCGGTTGCGGGCTGTGCATCGAGGTGTGTCCGGCAAAGGACAAGGAAAAGGTCAAGCACAAGGCCATCGACATGGAGCCCAAGTCCGACCACCTGGACCGGGAGCGGCCGAACTGGGATTTCTTCCTTACTATTCCCGAAGTGGATCGCACCCAGGTCAAGGCCGACACGATCAAAGGCTCGCAGTTGCTCCGGCCGTTGTTCGAGTTTTCCGGGGCCTGCGCGGGCTGCGGCGAAACGCCCTACGTCAAACTTCTCACGCAGTTTTTCGGCGACCGCATGTTGATAGCCAACGCCACGGGCTGCTCGTCGATTTACGGCGGCAACCTGCCTTGCACGCCGTATACTGTGAACCATGAAGGCCGCGGCCCCTCGTGGTCCAACTCGCTGTTCGAGGATTGCGCGGAATTCGGATTCGGCTTCCGTTTGGCCGTCGATCAGCAGATAAAATACGCCATCGATCTGCTCCATCGGCTCGGCGCGCAATTGGGCGACGAACTGATTGCCTCGCTTACGACCAACAAGCAGGAAACCGAGGAAGAAATTGCCCGGCAAAGGGCCTTGGTAGCCGAATTGAACAAGCGACTGGCGGGCATCAATTCGCCGGACGCCAAAAACCTGCTGGCCTCGACCGACTACCTGATCCGCAAGAGCGTCTGGAGTTTCGGCGGCGACGGCTGGGCGTACGACATCGGTTTTGGCGGATTGGACCACGTTTTCGCCTGCGGACGCGATTTGAACATCCTGGTGCTAGACACCGAAGTCTATTCCAACACCGGCGGGCAGGCGTCGAAATCCACGTTTCGCGGCGCGGTAGCCAAGTTCGCCGCCGGCGGAAAACCCGGGTGCAAAAAAGACCTGGGCATGATCGCCATGTCGTACGGCAACGTGTTCGTGGGCCAGATATCCATGGGCGCCAATCCCATGCACGCCTTGCGCACGATCCGCGCGGCCGAGTCGTACCGCGGCACTTCGCTTTTGATCGCTTTTTCGCACTGCATCGGCTGGGGCATCGACATGTCGGCCGGCATGAGCATCCAAAAAGACGCAGTGGCCTGCGGTTACTGGCCGCTTTACAGTTTCGATCCGCGCAACGAGGCCAACCCCTTCCAATTAGTCAGCAAGAAGCCTGTGGGCAGTTTCAAGGAATTCGCCATGAAAGAGGCCCGCTTCGCCATGCTGGCCAGGTCCAAGCCCGACGATTCGGCCCGGCTGCTGGGATTGGGCCAGGAGGACATCTACAAGCGGTATCATTTTTACGAACAACTATCCGGCGTGAGCCGCGAGACTGCGGCCCAGGCCGCTGCTGAAGCGGCTTCAGGCGGCAACGGAGAAAATAAAACGAAAGATTCCAAGGATGTGGGAGCATAGGAGGGTTCAGGGTTCAGGGTTCAGGGTTCAGGATTTAAGGTTCAGGATTCAAGGTTCAGGATTCAGGGTTCAGGGTTTGCATGGGGTGGTCAATTTATTGACCACTTTTTTAAACTTCATAGTGCGAAACCGCAAGCGGTTTAATAAGGAGTAATAACGAATGAGCATCAATTTATCCACAAAATATCTGGGTTTGAACCTAAAAAATCCCCTGGTCATTGCCGCTTGTCCGTTGACCGGCAAGATCGACTGGCTCAAGCGGCTGGAAGCGGCCGGGGCGGCCGCGGCGGTCTTGCCCTCGCTGTTCGAAGAGCAGATCGAACACGACGAAATGGAGATGGCCAAGGCCCGGGAGTTCGGCACGGAGAGTTTCGCCGAAGCCCTTTCCTACTTCCCCGAGCCGCAAGATTACCGCTCCGAGCCGGATGATTATCTGGAGATGATCGGGCAAGCGAAAAAGGCGGTGAAAATACCGATCATCGCCAGCCTCAACGGCACCGGCAAAGGCGGCTGGGTTCGCTATGCCAAAATGATGCAAGACGCCGGGGCCGACGCCTTGGAACTGAACGTCTACTACATTGCCACCGATCAGGACATGACGGGCAAGGAAGTCGAGTCGCGGTATCTGGAACTGGTGGCGACCGTTAAGCAGTCGGTCTCGATTCCGCTGGCCGTGAAGGTTGGGCCGTACTTCAGCGCGATGGCCAACATGGCCAAACGCCTCTCGGACGCCGGCGCGGATGGATTGGTGCTCTTCAACCGCTTCCTCCAGCCCGACATCGACCTGGATACGCTGGAAACCACGCCGAAGCTGATCCTGAGCGATCCTTACGAACTGCTCGCTCCCTTGCGTTGGGTGGCCATATTGCACGGCCGCATAAAAGCCTCGCTGGCGGTGACCGGCGGCATCCACGACGGCGACGCCATGATCAAGGCGCTTTTGGCCGGTGCCGACGCGGGCATGATCGCCTCGGCAATCTACCACAAAGGTTTTAAACAGGTCGAGGAAATCCTGAGCGGATTAACCAAGTGGATGGAAGAGAAGGAATACGATTCGGTCGAGCAACTAAAAGGCAGCATGAGCCAGGAAAACTGCCCCGACCCGGAAGCCTTTGCCCGTGGCAATTACATGAAAACCCTGATCTCCTACTCCGGCAAACCCATCTAATTGAAAAGCCGCGACCATTGGTCGCGCGAAGCGCGGGCCGTGGGCGGTGGTCAGTGGACAGTGAAATATGTTGTTCGGCATATCCTGATTATTTAGCACCCCGTGAACACACTGGGGGCTTTATTTCGATTAAGGATTATCCGTCCTACCCAACAACTTGCGCTGTGCGGCCAGGCATCCTTCCTTTGAATTTCGCGGCACGGATTTTTGCGCGTCGGCCCAGTCGATCATTTCTTCAATCATACGCCATCGCTCGGCGGGATCCCAAATGCGATCCCGTTTTGCTTCCTCGCGGCGGATTAATTCCGAAAACTCTTCGTGCGTCATGGGAGGTGTAATACTTGTTTAAGAAATCGAATGCGGTCTTGTTTTTGCACTTGTTGGGGCAGGGCCAATTGGCATTTTAGGAGATCTTCGTCGGATAGCGCTAAGATTTCCATGCCCTGGCGGGTTTTTACTTTACTGGCGCGATTGCTGCATTCTGACCAAGAAGTCATTCCTTCCACTGAACGAAAAATGTCGATCGCGCCCGCCGGGCTGAGCACGCAAAGAACGCCTTGACATTCAAGCCATGCCGGAGATTTTTTAGCGATTGGCCCCCACTCGACATCGTTTGGCCCCCAAGCCGCCTCTAGCTCGGCCAGAGCGTGATGGCAGCGCAACCGATTCTCCTTATTATCTTCAATCCACAAGTCGACGTCGTAAGTCAGGCTACCCCCATGCCGAAGCAGCATGTTCATGCCGCCGATAAGCAAATAATTTACCCCATGTCGGTTAAATGTCTCAAAAATCCGTTCTTGATTCATTGAGTAATCCCCCAAAACAATGCATTGTCATATCCCGCGATTACTATTATAAATTCTTATGTTTGCTATTGCCAGTGGAATACAATCAGCTACGATGTCAGACTAGAATTTCATTCCGGGGTCCTAACCATGAAAGCCATGCTTTTGGAGCAAATCGCTCTGATCGATAATGCGCCGCTTAGGATGGTCGATCTGCCCATGCCCGAGCCTAGGCAGGGCGAGATACGGATCAAGGTCCGCTGCTGCGCGATTTGCCGGACCGATCTGCACGTCATCGAAGGCGACCTGCCGCGGCAAAAAATGCCTATTATTCCCGGCCATCAAATCGTGGGAACGGTGGAAAAACTCGGGCCGGGATGCACGAAGTTCAAGGCCGGGCAGCGCGTGGGCGCGGCCTGGCTCAGGCATACCTGCGGAAAGTGCGAATTCTGCCGCTTGGACAAGGAAAACCTCTGCGAGTCGGCGCGTTTCACCGGGTATCATGCCGACGGCGGTTACGCCGAGTACGCCCTTGCGCCCGAGGCCTTTTGCTACGGAATTCCGCCGGCTTTTACCGACGTCGAGGCCGCGCCGCTTTTGTGCGCTGGCATAATCGGATATCGGGCGCTTAAGCGATGTCAATTGCCCTCCGGCGGCAAGTTGGGCTTGTATGGATTCGGCTCCTCGGCCCACGTGGTAATGCAAATCGCCAAGCATCGCGGCTGCAAGGTGTACGTGGTCACTCGCGGTGAAAAGCATCGCCAGTTGGCCAGGCAGATGGGAGCGGCCTGGGTCGGCGAGGACGCCCGGCAAATGCCCCTCAAGGTCGATAGCGCGATCATCTTCGCCCCGGCCGGCGAATTGGTCCTTCCGGCCTTGGAATCACTGCAAAAAGGCGGGACATTAGCTCTGGCGGGCATTTACATGACGCCCATTCCCGCTTTGGATTACCAGCGTTACATTTTTTACGAGCGCGACATCCACTCGGTCACCTGCAATACCCGATCCGACGGCCGCGAACTGTTTGCCGAGGCCGCCGCCATTCCCATCCATCCCCACGCCGCCGTATATCCGCTGGCCGACGCCAACCGCGCGCTAATGGACTTGAAGCACGACCGGATCAGCGGCACGGGCGTTTTGTCGATCGAACTTCCATAAAGCCGGGTTTTGGTGATTGCGGAAAGGCTTTTCGATGCAAAAACAAAGTGTCCAATTGTCGAAAGACTTGAATTCCAAACACTTTTGGCTGCCGGCGGCATGTTCTCCGTATAGTTATTGAAGACGATACGTCACCAGCGGGATACTGCATTAAAATCCCATAAATTCCAGCTTTTGATAAAAGGAGAGCAACGATGCACATGTTTGAAATGTTGAGCGTAACATTTATCACGCCATTGGCGATGATGGCGTTTTTTGGCCAATTGAAGGCGGCCGATTTGAAGGTGGGCGACGCGGCCCCCGATTTCAAACTGCCCGGCAGCGACGGCAAGACTTATAGCCTGGCCGATTTCCGCGGCAAGCAGGCGGTGGTTTTGGCCTGGTTTCCCAAGGCCTTTACACCCGGCTGCACGAACGAGTGCAAGGCATTTGCCGCCGGCGGGCCGAGCCTGCGCAAGTTCAACGTTGCCTACTTCACAGCCAGCGTCGATCCGCCGGAGAAAAACAAAAAATTCGCCGAGTCGGTCGGGGCCGATTATCCCATCCTCAGCGACGCGGACGGCAAAGTTGCCCGGGCATACGGCGTGACCGGCGCGGTGCAAAAATTCGCCAGCCGCTGGACTTTCTACATCGGCCCGGACGGCAAAATCCGTTACATCGACAAGGACGTGAACACCAAAACCCACGCCGACGACGTGGCGAAAAAACTCAAGGAACTCGGCGTGGCGGAGAAAAAGTGAGATTGGAGATTGGAGATTAGAGATTAGGAAACAGGGGTGGGCAGTTTACTGCCCACTTGCACATGAATAAAGCTACGAGGGCGAAAAACAAAGGTTGGTTGGTCGCGTCTTAATCGCGGCAAAATGCCAAGTTTTATGGATTAGATAGATGCTAAATGCGACAATAGGTCACATTTCATAGCGATTTAGAATCAAAAACTTAACTGAGCGGGAGATTCTTGACCATTGGCAATCGGGATTGTAGACTTGAAAGCCAAGGGGGCAGGTTATTCAATGAAGTTCACTCATCCAATGGAGTTGTTGCAATGACTCGTCTTGAACAACTGGAACAAACGATTGCCGCACTGCCTGTTGATGAATATCGCCAGCTTCGCGATTGGATAATTGAGCGCGATTGGGAGGCATGGGATCGCCAGATTGAAGCCGATTCAGCCTCTGGCAAGCTTGACTTCCTCTTAAAAGAAGCCGATGAAGAAAAACTTCTCAGTGAAAGCAGTAAAAGGCTTGCCGAATTGGGTGGAACGGAAAAAGAATTGGTTCAGGTATCTCGTCGAAAGTCGTCTTTGAAGAAAAAGTGACCGGCTGACAGGTTGGCGAAAACTTTAACTCGCCCATTTTCGCCCGGCGACTTTGAGCACTTCCTCGGCCATCCGCGTGGCTTCGCGCGGGGGTAGTTCGGGATAAAAGGGCAGAAAAACGATCTTCGCCAGTATCTCCTCGGCCGTTCGGGCTTTCTGCTCGGGCCGGTCCGCGGGCGGCGGAACGACACACAGACTTTGTCCCTGGGTGGCATCGAATCCGGCTCGGGCAAGATGCTCGATCAGCCCTTCCGGTTCATTGACCAGGACCGGAAAAACCCAATAAGTATGCGGCCGGTTCGCCGCGCCTGGGCAGAATACGTTTTCGCCAAGGAGTTCGGCCAGATCATGCCCTTTTTTTACATGCCGCTCCAAACGATGGGAATTGAATCTTTTCAGGCGGCGTTTCAGCACAGCCAACAGCGGCGTGCAAGGTTGTTGCCGGATTTGCTCGAAAAAACCCTCGCCTGGAAAACCGCGAGCTGCGCGGTTGACCCAGCGGTCATAGTCAAAATCCATGCTCATGCACATCCGCACGAAAAATGCGCTGATCGGCCGGCTGGAAAGGGTCTTCA
>JBEKGL010000021.1:0-16326 GCA_050012815.1 Thermoguttaceae bacterium | reverse complement strand
TCACTTTCCTCGAATAAAGACATGATTCAGTTTTCAGTAATCAGTTTACAGTTCACGGTAAGCTGGGTGCCATGGCCATGCTCCGATTTCTGCTTTTTCAAAATGCCCACGGCAAGCGTGGGCATGGTACCTGTTATTTCACCGGGCACAAGTGCCCGGGCTAAACTTCATTATTCAGGTTCCAGCGGCCCGCCGTCGGGGAGCATCTTCCTAAGCGGACATTCATGGCATTTTGGTTTTGATTTATTGCAAAAATGCTTGCCGGCATATACCAACAGGGCATGATATTCATTATACAGCCGCACGTCATCCGGAAGAGAGGACTGGATATAATCCTGGATTTGATGATAATCGGCGTCGAAACCGATCCAACCGTGCCGTGCGAAGATGCGATGGGTGTAGGCGTCGACCACGAATACCTCTAGCCCGCCGGCATAGAGCAGGATGGAATCGGCTGTTTCCGGCCCAACGCCGTTTACGGCCAAAAGCTCTTCGCGCAGAGTTTGCAAATCGGTCTGGAACATGGCCTTTAGCGAGCCGTGGTAGCGATTTATGATAAACTCCAACAGGCTCCGCAGGCGCCGGGCCTTGACGCGAAAATAGCCCGCCGGACGCAGAAGCTCTTCAAGTTCCTCGACCGGCGTGTTATAAAGGGCGCGAGGTTCCAGCAGATCGGCGTTGCGGAGGTGGCGGATGGCTTTTTCCACGTTCTGCCAGTTGGTGTTTTGGGTCAGCACAGCGCCGACCGTGACCTCGAAGGGCGTCTCGCCCGGCCACCAGTGCTGCGGACCAAAGGCATTTAGCAATCGTTCGTAAACTTGGAGCATCACGCCGGGCATGAAAGAAGGGTTCAGGGTTCAGAGGTCAGGGTTCAGAATTTGTAGGTAATAATTGCTATCATTGATGCTTGGATGGACGATAAAAACATTCGTTTAGCCCGGTCGCTTGCGACCGGCGCAAAACACGTAATCTCCGGGCACAAGTGCCCGGGCTAAACACAACAATAGCATCATGAACACTGTGATTTTAATCGTTTTGAAGGGATTCGGATAGATTTACAATTGGCAATCATTCGGTTCCGAACATTTTTTAAAAATATGCGAGATACCCAAGCATGCCCGATCAAACTACACATAATCCGTTTTATTCCCGGGCCGAATACTACTGGGTCCAGTCGCGGCGTCCGGTTGTCAGTTTGGTTTTTATCGCGCCTCTTTTGGCGATTTACGAGGCTGGGGTGTTGATCTGGGGAGTTCAGAACGGCGCCGACGCCTGGATGCGGCAGTTTCTTGACCTTATGGGTTTCAGTCAGCATTGGTTGCTGCCGTTGTTGACCGTCTGCGTTTTACTCGGCTGGCATTATTTGACCCATGAACCGTGGCGTTTTTCCCCAGGCGTACTATCGCCCATGGTTGCCGAATGTCTTTTATTGGCTATATGCCTGCAAGTGGTTTTGGTTTTCCAGGGAACATTGTTGTTGTCGACGGGTCAGGCGTCCGGACCGAGCATTGCCGCCAAAATGGTGGGATATTTAGGCGCGGGAATTTATGAAGAACTTCTGTTTCGGTTAATCCTGCTTTCGGCGACGCTGTGGCTCATCCGGCGATGGTGGACCGCGCAAAACTTGAGCCTGGTGCTAGCGGTGCTGGTAAGCAGTTTGATTTTCGCAGCCGCTCATTATGTGGGCGGGGCGGGCGACGATTTTCATTGGTTCAGCTTCTTGTTTCGTTTCATGGCCGGCGTTTTTTTCTCTATCTTGTTTATTTATCGAGGTTTTGGCATCGCGGTCGGCGCACACGCCGCTTACGATATTCTGGCGATATTGTTTTTGAGACATTAATAATAATAAAGAAAAAACGTCGTGTTATAGATGGTAAATCAAGCCAAGCCCACGGGTTGCATCCTGCGGGCTGTCCGATGTTATTTACAAGAGACCCCATAATAGTTTTTGTCAAGACGAATTTTAGTGAAAAATTTTCTTCGGCAAAGCGGCCTTTCTTCGAGGAAGATTTTTCAATTATAATCAGCTTCAGTTACGGAGAGTCGGGCGCCGTGCCCGCGCTTGCCGTAGGCATGTTCGTTGGCTGATTAAGAGCTTTTCCCAAAACGGAATTTGTCATTCTGAGCGTAGCGAAGAATCTGCCAGGCCTTACACAGATCCTTCGCCGACCAACGCTGCGCGTCGGTGCCCGTCAGGATGACGGCGGGACTTTTGGGATAAGCTCGAAATGGAAAAGGAGTCGTCGCAGTGCTTACCGTACGGCCAAAAATCGCCGAGTTGGTTTTTCAGCTTTACGGTCGGCCGCTGCATCCGGAACTTTTTGAAGTATATTGTTCCCGTACCGTCGAGCGCGGAGATTATCAAGCCAAGATCGACATTACCAGCGCCGGCCACATAGTGACGTGGCGTTACGCGCGATTCACGCTGACCGAAGTGGCCGCCTCCGCCCGGCATCCCCTGCCCGAACGCCGCCGGCTGATGTCGTATCGCCTGCGCGGCCAGAGAACCGAACGCGTAAAATGTCAAGGCGGAGCGTGTTATCAGATGAGTTTTCAACTCGAGCCCGCCGAACCCGAGATATTTTGGAATTTCCAACAAGAACTCGCCCGGGACGGCCTGTGTCAAGGCATGTTGCACCGCTTCGATTCCAGCGGGCGCATGGCCCTTGGGGCGTTAAGCTACATCAACGTCGAAACCCGCGCCCGCCACATGCTGGTCCAGGCCTTCCACACCTTCCCCGACGATTACGCCATTGTAAAAAGCCAGTCGCTCTTCGAGTTGCCGTGACGGAAGGGATGAAGGAAACCGCTTGCGGTTTCGCGGGGATTATCGCGGTGATTATCTTCAGAGTGGGGCAGTGAACTGCCCACCCCTTGCGTACATCCTCCACTGTCCAACGCCCACTTCTTCTCTCCCCCTTCGTCATTCCGCTCCAGCGCCCAACTCGTGATACGCCGATTCGACCACGTCGGCGTCGATTTGGGGGAGATTCGCGCCTGCGCCGGCCAGGAGCGATAGATCGGCCAGTTGCGCGGCGCGGCGCGGAATGCCGTGTGTAAGCTCGTGCAATCGATCGATGGCCGACTCGGAAAAGATCGGCGAATGGCTTCCGGACTGGGCGAGCGAGGTATTTAAATAGTTCGCCGTATCCGACGGATCCCAAGGCTCCAAGTTGATTCGCAATTCGGCCAGATCGAGCAGCCGGTCGCCCAAGCTGGACATTTTTTCCCGACGGCAGGCCAATACCAATGTCAGCCGTGCCTGGCTCGACGGATTGTGCCTGGCGAGCCGGGCAACTTGAGCAAGCACCCGGTCGTCGGCGCAGTCGGCATCGTCCAGCAGAACGACCGTCTGCAATTTCTGATAATAAAATTCCGTCAGCCGATCGGTAATCGCCCGCCACAGGACGGCAGGCGGCGCGGAAGGCTCGGGATTTAATTTCAAGCCGGCCGCCAGCAACAAAAGCATTTCGGCCGGTTCGACGCCCAAAAGGCCGATCTTTACCACGGGCAGGCCGCGGCGGCGCAGTCGTTGGGCAAAGACCTCCAGTACCAGCGACTTGCCGCTGCCCGAGGCACCCATCAACAATCCAAGCCTGCGATGGTTATCCACGAGAAATTGCAATCGGGCAAGGGCTTCTTCATGTGTCGGGCTGTGATGTAAAAATTGCACGGCCGAATCGCCCTGAAACGGCGATTCTCGCAAACCCCAATACGATTGGTACATCAGTCTTCGGCCTCCTTCCATCTGTTTTATCTAAAATCTGGATAATCGGGGAGGTATAGGCAAAATAAATAACTCAAGAGATATTACTACAACCTGGTTCTTCCCGTATCATTTCTCTATTCGGTACAATCGGATAGCTAACTTGATGTCCAAGGGCTAAATGACTATTAACGAATTGAATTACTATTTAGCGGATTGCAATAACAGCTCGGAGAAACATAACTGTCCACTGTTAACCGTCCACTATCCACTGTCCACTAAAATGACGAATCGTTATTTTGTCGAAACCCCCATCACCGGCCAACAAGCGTCTTTGACCGGTCCCGAAGCCCATCATCTCATTAATGTGATGCGTGCGCGGCGGGGTGCAACTGTGATTTTGTTCGACGGCAGCGGCTGCGAGTTCACGGCCAGGGTGGAACAAGTCGGACGCAACGGCGTCGAACTAATCGTGCTTAGCCGCGAGGAGGTCGATCGGGAATTGCCTTTTCCGTTGACCCTTGGCGTGGCGTTGCCTAAGGGCGACCGGCAAAAATGGCTCGTGGAAAAGGCGATCGAATTGGGCGTCGGCCGAGTGATCCCGCTAAAAACCCAGCGGGCGGTGGCCCAACCGGTTCAGCAAGCCCTTGATCGTTTGAGGCGCTCGGTCATCGAAGCCTCGAAACAATGTGGGCGCAACCAGTTGATGGAAATCGCCGAACCGCTTGAATTCTCCAATTACATTGCTTCAGCCGGCGACCGCTCTTACTGCCTGTTAGCCCATCCCAGCAGTTCCAATGTAGGGTGTGTGAAACACACCGATCTAACGGTGCATTCCATGCACCCTACGGCAAATGAATGTATAAAACACACCGCTGAACATCCCCAGGGTGTTTTTTTAGCCATCGGTCCCGAAGGTGGTTTCACCAATGAAGAAGTGGACCTGGCCGCGAAATCCGGCTGGCACATTGTAGACCTCGGATGTCGCACCCTCCGCATCGAAACCGCGGCACTGTTGCTCATTTCCATGGTTACAGCATCGGCGGCTGGTTGGGGAGTTGGCCTTCGTGGCGCGTAAGTGCGTACATGTCGCGGATTAGTTGGGCGTCGCAGGGACGCTGCTGAACTTTTCGCCGGGCGAACATGCGGGCTTGGGCGGCGATCATCACTTCCGGCGGGGCCTCTGTCATCTGGCCGAACGAGCGGGCGTAATTCGCAAAGCTCGGCACGTTGGTGGTGACAAATCCATAGACCATCGAGCAGACGCCGATGGTCTTGCCCGTGAAAATGCCGGTGTTGATGGCGGTTTTGGCGTAATCGCCGATCACGCAACCGAGGTGTTGCATGAGGGTATCGACCTTGCGGCCGCGATATTCCATGCTCACCGTGCCGTAGGTGTTTTTCAGATCGCTGTTCGACGTGCCGGCTCCCAGATTGATCCAACTGCCCAGGTATGCGTGGCCCAAAAAACCGTGGTGTTGTTTGTTGGTAAACGGTTCGATGACCGTGCCCTCGACCTCGCCGCCGATTTTGCAGTTGTGCCCAAGCGTCACGCAATCCTTGATCGCCGCGTGTTCGATCACCCGGCAACCGGCGCCGACGTGTACCGGCCCTCTGAAAAAGCAGAACGGCCCGACCGCAGAGTCTTGTTCCAATACAACCGGTCCGTTGGCGGCATCGATTAAGCAGTATTCTCCCAATCGGGCGCCGGGTGCGGCGAACACGCCGTCGGCAATCTCGCGGTAACCGCCGCGCGATATCCGATCGGCCAGATTTTCCGCCAGAATTTGCATGTTCCAGCGGATAAGCTCGTGCGGATACTCGACAAGCGGCAATTCCATTTCGACCGGAGCAAGACGCTGCCCTTCAAACCAAGCGGAAAGTTCACCGGGCGTGCAGTCGCCGGCGGGCGGCGCATGTTCCGGCTCGATCAGCGCGGCTGCCACGCTGTTGCCCCGGCGGACAACCGCCTGTTGGCCTAAAGATATCAGCGTCTGTAATCGTTCGATAACGCTCAGCGCCGGGACCAGCCGGGCGTTAATGAGCAACGTCGGCTGCGGCTCGTGTTCAAGCGGTGCAAAGAGTCCCGGGCAATCGGCTGCCAGAACGCCGCGCAGATGCGGACGGACAATCGCCCGCGGCCCGTTGCCCAATCGAGCCGCCAGATCGATAAGCCGATAACTTCCACAACTGACCTGGAACGCCGGCCGGCCCAGTGTCACCGGATCAAGCCGCTCAACAAGTTCGTCTTCGAACAGAATAACGTGCATATTAAACTATGGACCAGGAAAACGCCGCGGCCGATCTTTACGGCCTAAAATAACCAATTTATCCGCCATTAGAAGCGACCGCCATCCATGACAAACGCGTAAATAAAAAAAGATATCCCCACTGACGGGGTAAATCGTGCGGATTGTAACTTGCCATGTTTGGCTACAGCGAATAAAATCAGCCTTTAACCTGAATTTTCCTCCACGAAGACCACGAAGAACGCTAAGGCCGTGCAGGACGCGAATAGATAATTCTCTGTGTCCTCCGTGTCTGCATGGTGAAAAATTCAGGCGGCCGCATTAGCCGGAGTGGCGGAATGGCAGACGCGCTGGACTCAAAATCCAGTTATCGCAAGATAGTGTGGGTTCAACTCCCACCTCCGGTACTTCTTGATCTTCGCAGAACCAAGCGACACATTCGTGCCGAAAAAAGGTTTTAGGCGTCATTACGATTTGTGAACATCAATAGGTCGGATTTCTGATTTCCGAGCAAACGCGGATGATGCGGAAAAGGGCCTCGTCGATTTCGGCTTGGGTCGTGGTCCATCCGAGACTGAAGCGCAGCGAACTAGCGACGATTTCGTTGGGAAGACCCATCGCCCGCAGAGTGGGCGAAAGCTCGGTCGAACCGCTGGAACAGGCCGAGCCGACCGAACAGGCAACGCCGGCCACGTCCAGGGCCAGCAATAACACCTGGGCGTCCAGGCCGGGAAAGGCGATGTTGCTGGTCTGCGGCAGGCGATCGGCCGACGCGCAGTGGATGATGATCCGGGGCATGGCGGATTTCAGGCCGTCTTCAAACCGGCGGTGCAGGGACTCCATATTATTGCGATGCGAGTCCTGCTCGTTTTGCCAGAGTTCCAATGCGGTCAACATGCCCACGGCCAAGGCCACGGATTCGGTGCCGGGCCGGATGCCGAACTGGTGATGGCCGCCGAATTGGATAGGGGCTATCGGCACGTCGTGGCGTAGGATCAAGGCCCCGATGCCCAAGGGGCCTTGGAATTTATGTGCCGCCATGCTCATGGCCGCCGCGCCTGTAGAGCGAAAATCGACGGGAATTTTGCCAACGGTCTGCACGGCGTCGGTGTGGAAGAAAACTCCGGCGACGTTGCAAATTTGAGCGAGTTGGGCGATCGGCTGTATCACGCCGGTTTCGTGGTTGCCCCAAATAACACTGACCAATCGGGTTTGTTCGCCCACGAGTGGCGGAAGGTTTTCCGGGCGGACAACGCCGTCGGGTGTGACGCTCAAGGTGTCCAATCGCCAACCTTGTTCCAGGAGATGTTCGGCCGGCTCGATAACGCTTTGATGCTCGACTGCGGAAATGATGATCTGGCCCAATCCTTCCATATACTGTTGAGGCGGGCTGGATTTTGAATTCTGTGGGACGTATTTTGAATCCGTCCTACGAGCGCCGCCTGAGGGGGCGATGCCTAAGACGGCCAGATTGTTCGCCTCAGTGCCGCCGCCGGTGAAAATCAAGCGGTCGGCTTGTGGGCAGGTAAGGTCTGCGCCAATGATGGCGGCGATGCGCTCGCGGGCATCCTCCAACACCCTATGTGCACGCTGACCGGGCTGATGTTGGCTGGCCGGGTTGGCATAACCCGCGGCATAACACCGCGCCATGGCCTCGACGACCTCTGGCCTAGTGGGGGTGGTGGCATTATGATCCAGATAGATTGTGTTCATTATTTAAGTATTTTGGGTAGTTTTGGCCGTTTTGGCAATGGCGAGCGGTTTAGTTAGACGGTAGGTCAGGCTGGGCCTGAAAATAAATACTCTGGTAAATAAATTTTCTTGTTTCCAGCAAATATTCCTTATATTTATGCACAAGTGGGCAGTAAACTGCCCACCCCTGTTACCAATCCCTAATCCCCAATCACTAGCCCAAAAAACCGTTTTGCTAATAATTGGTGTTGCTAAAAGATAGTCAAAAGCGGTATTATTCGCTGCTCTTTTGAATGGCCGGGGATGAAATTGTTGGGTTGGCAGTGAAACTGCCACCCCAACAGGTTCGTTATACATGATTGTTTGAACAGGGAGGTTCGGTAGGACATGCAATCTTCGCAATCGTCGGCGAGCATTGCTTTTCGGGCGTTAGTGATGCTGGCCTTTGTAATTGGCATTCCGTTGGCCGCGTTTAACGGATCATCACTGCCGGAAGGCGCCAAAAAACTGCTGGAAAAAGCCTGGCCGACCATTGCTTCCGCCATCTCGACAAAGACTTCCAACAGATTGCCCGCAGCGCCGCCGTATGATGCAAAATCGCAAAATCCTCTGGCAATGCCAAGCCAAACTTTGGGCGGCGTGTCCAATCCGCCGGGACAATTGGTTGCATACAATCAGCCCAGCTTTTTACCTCAGCGGGCGCCGGGCGACAATGGCGAGCGATTAAGTCCGCAGGCGTCTGACGTTGTTCCAGCCGATTACCAGAGTGAGGTTGAGCCCTGCATCAATGGTAACGGATATAATAAGGGTCAAACCGAAGCAAATCCGTTTATGGCCATGCAAGACCGACTGCGGCAGTTGGGGGCGACCTATTATCTACTGGAAACCTGGGGCAATCAGCGGCAATTTTATCGGTTCTATTGTCAGATGGCCGTGGGCGGAAATTCCAGCTATACGCACTATTTCGAGGCCACTAATGCCAATCCGCTGGCGGCAATGGCGGACGTTTTGCGCCAAGTCGAGGCCTGGCACGGTGGCGGCTAAGTGGTCCGGTAATTCTTTACGGCCTTACGGTATAGTGTAAGGAAAGGGGGAAGTGGGAAAAAGGAAATTTTTTATTATTTTTTACCCTTTCTCCTCTTTTCCTTTTTTCTTCTTTACACAATGATTTACTGAAATCCAGGAGTCGCTTGCCAGCGAATATCGATATCCGGCCATGGCAAATTTTCATTCTAGTATCGGTTGCTTATTACGGAGTGTGGCTTTGCGCTACCGTCCTTGGGGGCGATGTTTGCGGCAATCATACGCCCGTATGGTGTATAATCAATCCCGTCCAGGGACTATAGGTGCTGCGGAAGACACCACTATTGTGGGTGGCCTGAACTCCCGTGATGAACGGCTTGTTGAACTGGAAGCCATACTTTTTCTCGCCTCACAGCCCATGACTAGCCGAAAACTGGCAAAGTTGGCGGGCTTGGCGGACGGTACCAAAGCGCGTACACTGGTTCGGACGCTGAATCGGATGTACGATGCCAGCGGGTGTGCCTTTAGGATCGAGGAGGTGGCGGGCGGATTTCAGTTAATGAGCCGGGCGAAATTCGCGCCGTGGTTGCGGCGATTGCACGCGGCTTGGGTTGAAGTTCGCTTATCGGCCCCGGCAATGGAGACATTGGCCGTGGTAGCCTATCGCCAACCGATCCTGCGAGCCGAAATAGAGGCCATCCGCGGGGTGCAATCCGGCGAAGTGCTGCGGCAATTAATAGAACTCGACCTGGTGCGGATCGTCGGCCGAGCCGAGGAATTAGGCCGGCCGTATTTATATGGCACCAGCAAGCGTTTTATGCAAATTTTCGGATTAAAACATATCGAGGAACTACCTAATTATTCCCCTGAAGCGGAAGAGGAGACGAAAGTGAAGACCCTCACCATTACCAAAGCTCATCCCGAAGAATTCGCCACGGAGGGCACGGCTGTTTTGACGGATCCTGAGTACTGCCGAGCGCCCCAACTTCAAAGTCCTCGCGGACCAGACGAGGACGAAGACGATGAAGATGAGGAAGACGACGACTTCGACGACCTCGATGAAGATGAAGACGAAGAGGACGAGGAAGAGGACGAGGATGAAGACCTTGACGACGAGGAGCCTTGGGAGGAAGTCGAAGACGAAGATGAGGAAGAAGAGGAAGAGGACGAGGACGAAGACGAAGACGAGGATGACGATGACTGGGACGATGAAGATTGGGACGACGACGATTGGGACGAAGACGACGATGACTGGGACGAAGACGAAGACAAAGACGAGGACGAAGAGGAGGAAGAAAAAAAGTGAAGCGTGCAGAGTGATTGTTGTTCAATTTGCAATTTGAAATTTGCAATTGACAATTTGCAGTACGCAAAACGCGCTCAAACCTCGACGCAAAGACCTTATCATTTTGCGGTTTCGACCCTACAGGCCGAAAGCGCTTTGCCTTTGGGCCGATGGAGAATATAGAACCAGAGTCCGACGACCAGGATCAAGAGCGCAAGGCTGATATTTTGCGAGATGCTCATGCCGGTGCCGGAAACGGCGGCCTCGTCCGAGCGGAGGATCTCGATCAAAAACCGCGTGACGGCGTAAATGCTAATCATTAAGGCAAATATGTCGCCGTCGCGGCGCAAAAACGGTTCCGCGGCCAAAAGCAGCAGGCAAATCAGAATCGCGTCGATTGTGCTGTAGATTTGCGTCGGATGCACCGGCAAACTGCGGCGGTGGATTTCGGCGGGCGACAATACCACGGCCGGCCCATCGGATGCTTCTATCGTCAACGGTTCCTGGTTCTTGAAATTCTCGCGTAAATACGCATAAGCCATTCCGGCGGAGGCGACGCTTTGGCCGTCGATTTTTTGCAGCCGTTCGCCGGATTTTAATCCCGCGCGCCCGGCTGGCGAATCCGGATCGACGGCAAGCAGGATCGGCGCGGCGTTGGGATTGGCGCTCAAGCTGAATCCGTACATCCGGCCGCGTTCTATTTGGCTTTCGTATACCGGGCTGCCGGGCGGAAAAGTGATCGCCCAGGGCAAATGACATTCGCCGCCGTAACAGCAACCGGTCATGAGGCAGCCGATCCGGCCGATGGCCAAACCCAACATCATGCCTGGAGAAAACAGATCGGCCAAGGCCAACAACGGCAAGCGAAGTTTCTTGGCTATAATAAACAGCCCGAGCACGCCGCCAAGAAACGCACCGTAGACCACCAGTCCGCCTTGAGCAATGTTCAGCACCGCGCCGGCCAGGGCCCAGCCGCTATAAACCGGCCGGTATTGGGTCGACCAATACTCGACGACGTAAAACAATCGGCCGGCGATAATTCCGGGAATGACCATCCATAAGACCAGCGTGTAGATCAAGTCGGGATCGAGACCTATGTGTTTTGCGCGCCATAGGGTAAGCGCGGTGGCGGACACAACCGCCAAAAGCATCATTATTCCGTAACCGTGGATCGGGAAACCTTGCTCTTCGCATAGCGTCGGCAGCAGCCAGGCAATGACCGCGGCAACGATCAGCAGGATCGGCACGTAACTCCATGTGTCGGCGTTAAAACCCTGACGCCAAGCCAGCCATGCCAGCAGCCCCACGCTGAAAACCGCCCAAAGGCCCAGCAATAGCCCCATGCCGAACACCGGCAGACCGGCGATTTCCAACGGGATGTGGAAAAGGGTTAGCCACATAATAGAGAGTAGGGATTAGGGATTAGGGATTGGGGGCTGGGGATTGGGGGCCAGGAATTGTTAAGGGGTGGGCAGTTTACTGCCCACTTTGTTAAACATCTTCAACAAAAACTATAGTAACTGTCTCTGAAATAACTTTCCCCTTGTGTTTATGTTCTGGGCCGTTGGGTATGAATACTCCATCTCCAGAAGAATATACCTGGCATTCATGGGCCAATTCTATTTCCATCTGCCCCTCCAAAACATAACCAATGTGGCCTTTCTCGCACCAATGCGGCGGCAGATCTCTTGAATACTCAACCATCCTGAGTTGTTGACGTCCAAATTTATGAATCTTCTGCCGCATGCCTCTTATTGGCGATTCCCAATCGATAGCTTCGAAATCAACTCTATATTTGCTCATCATACTTTCTTCGCGAGGTCTTACATAATTGTTATACTTCCAACAAACAATTATCAATCAGTCGTGTGTTTTCAATTTTCACGGCCAGGGCGGCCAATGTGCGGCCGGCGACGGTGTGAATGGGAAGCAGCGTCTCGGGATCGACCAGGGCGACGTAGTCGATCCGCGCGTCCTCGGCGGTTATGATGACTTTCCGCATTTGATCGACGATCTTTTCGGCGCTGCGCTCGCCTTGGGCCAGCAGATCTTCGGCCAACTTAAGGCTTTTCCACAAGACCAACGCTCGTTGGCGCGCTGCGGGGCTAAGGTAGCGATTTCTGGAACTCATGGCAAGGCCATCCGGCTCGCGCATGGTGGGGCAGAGGCGAATCTCGATCGGCACGTGCAGGTCCTTGACCATGCGGCGGATCACCAACGCTTGCTGAAAATCTTTCTGGCCGAAAAAAGCCGCGGCGGGCCGGACGATCTCAAACAGCTTAAGCACGATGGTAGCCACTCCGCGGAAATGACCACTCCGGCATTGCCCTTCCAAGGGCTCGGCTACTGTGCCTACCTCCACCCAAGTGCAATAGCCCGAAGGATACATCTCCTCGTCGCCTGGCGTGAAAACCAATTCCGTGTCGAGCGCGGCCAAAACCTCGAGATCGGCTGGCAGCGTGCGGGGATATTTTGCCAGGTCTTCCCGCGGGCCGAACTGGCTGGGATTCACATAGATCGAGACTACCGTGCAATCGCACTGGGCCTTGCTTGCGCGTACCAGGCTCAGATGCCCTTCGTGCAGCGCGCCCATCGTGGGGACCAGGCCGATCCGCTTGCCCGCTTTGCGCAGGGCCGATAAAACCTTGTGCAGTTCCGCAATCGAAGAGATTAATTGAGGGTAGGAAGTCATTTTTAATGGATTTGAGATTGGCAGGGAGCGGACAGCGCGAAACCGCAAGCGGTTTTTATCAAGTTTTCAGTATATGGTTATCAGTGGGCAGTAAACTGCCCACCCCTAATTATCCGCTATCTGCTTTTTTTCATCACTCATCCTTTATTATTTTACTGCATGGCTTGCATTGCTGCCAATGTCTCCGTTAGCGCCGACCGGATGTCGGCGCCGCTTATTTTCAGCACCGGACCCAGGCCGGGCTGCGATGCCTGATCGATTATCGATTGCCGGATGCGAGCGATTTTCTCCGGACTTAAAAATTCTTCTCCGCGCCGGCCGCGTCGCCGGATGCGATCCATAAGCGTTTCGGCGGGCGCGTCCAAAAGCACGATCAACTTCGGTTGCACCACATTTTGACGCGCCTCTTGCCAGCGCTCAAAAAACGCGGGCCGCTGCGATTCGCTCAACCACGCTTGGGCAAAGGCGGGCGACTGGTCGAACCAAAAATCGCTCACTGCCGGCCGGCGCTCGGACCAGGCGGCCGAATCGACGGCAAGCAGGTCCGTGCGCTTATGGAGGAATTCTAACTCCATTGTCCAGGCGTGGCCAGCCGGATCGGCGTAAAAGATTTCCAGGCTTTGTTCGTCAATTGCTTCGGAAATCAAGCGGGCGGACGTTTTATCGCACAACAGCCGGGCGAGATGCGTTTTTCCGGCGGCAATCGGCCCGGCCACGGCCACGTAGGGCAGGGCGGTATTGAGATGCTCCAGCAGCCCGGCAACGGTCCAGCCGATAAGCGGATGGCGCATTTGGCCGGCCACCTCGGCCGCCGGCTCCAAGACGAACCGTCGCCAGGCCATGCGCGGATGCGGCAGCGTCAAAGTCGGCGTTGATAGCACGAGTTCGCCGTACAAAAGCAGATCGAGGTCCAGCGTTCGCGGTCCCCAAGTTTCCTTGCGCCGGCGGCCTGCTTCGGTCTCGATTTGTTGCAGCAGCGCCAGTAGGTCCCGCGGCTGCAAGGAAGAATCAATCAGCGCGGCGGCGTTTAAATAAGGAGGTTGATCCGCCGGTCCGCCGATAGGCGCAGTTTCGCGGAAGGAGCTTACGCCTAGAACCTGGATCCCGGGAAGACGGCGAAGTTTTGCCAGCGCTTCCTCGATGATCTCTCGACGATTTCCCAGGTTGGACCCCAAACCAATAAGACAATGCGGCATGAATGGTAAGGATGCAGGCGGAAGGATGAAGGATGAATCGAGCGATAAGGATCAGAAAATGGAAACAAGGATAATTATTGTTTGAAAATTATGGATTGAATATTGTTCCTTATTTTCTGATCCCTATTGCCTGATTGCAATTTTATCTCAAGATAAAAAAGATTGCGTGGGGGGGGCCTTCCCGACCGCGACCATCCGCCGCCGACTGTCGTTCCTTACGGTTGCGCCCCCCAGAAAAAATTCAGTGGCGCCACCCGAGTTTTATTAACGCGCCAATCGGGCGGCAACTGTAAAATACCAGCCGTCATTGTCTGCAAATCAAAATGATTGTCAAGCAGTGGAAGCAGTGAGTTTTATTATTTTCAGAATTTTTTTTGATTCGCTCCGGACAATCGTGCGGAGCCGGTTATTTGTGGCGATTGGTTTTCTTGTTCGGGCTTGGGAGTGAGAATTTCCTCGGGCCGGTTTGCCGCCGGCAAACGATATCGATAATTCGTGGAGCCGGAGTATGTCTCGTGCCCGGTGATATTGAAATAATGTCGATAGTTGTAAATTTCCGGATGATAACTGAGTGTGGTCGGATGAAGATAACAACATAATCGCTTCGTAAAACCACAATCAGAACAGCTAAACTTGCCCCTGCTTGACAATCCGTAGTCCTGATCGCACGGGACGCATGCCGATTGGGAATTGATCTCGCCCGGCTGTGATGTGCATTTTTGAACGTCAGCGGCTTGTATTGCAGTTGATAAAGAAAATGTGATGCAAGCCGTTATGACGACTGCCAGAAGTAATGTACGCATGGGCGAGCCTCTGTAAATTATCTTATTTACGCAAATACTCCAATCCAACAATAATATTTGCAAAAAAAATTGTGTTTAGACCACATTAACGAAGGATCGGCCTTATCAACCCTGCATTTCAAGCAAAAGCCTTATTAACGTAATGCCTGATCTGAACTGTCGATAAGATTTTTATAGTTAATTATGCTAATCCCAAGAAAATGCTTGAGAATATGAGCCGACTGAGTAAAATGAGAGGAATGAAAAGGGCTAACGGCCCGGTTTATTGGAGTATAGGAGGAAGTCAAATGGCACATCTCAGAACTATAGTTGCAACTCTTGTAGGTTTAGTTGTTATCTTGGGTTTAATGGTAATTTTATTGGTGAGTTCCAACGCTAAAAGTCCGTTGTGCCGGACGGAATTGTGCCGGGGCCTTGTTCCATCTAATATTGGCTGCCAAAAATCACTCGGTCCGGACGCAGGTAAAGCTCCCACACTTGCTCCACCTCGTTTGAATACTCTATCAACGGCGGATAATTCTTTGCGTACGCCGTTGTTGGGACAATCCGTGTATGTGCAGATTAAGACCGATCGCGGCGACATAGAGGTCGGCTGGGCGTCGGCTGATTTCGTAGGGCGGTAAAAAGGGTTCAGGGGGCAGGATTCAGGGGGTAGGGTTCAGAATTCAGGGTTCAGTAATAAGGGGATTTTCACCATGCTCGGAATTACATTGCAGTAAGTCTGAACCCTGAACCCTTAAATCACTACATTCTTTCCCGGCACAACTCGGCAAAGCGGCCCAGTACCTTATCGGCCAGGATTTGCAAACCGGGCAGCTCTTGGGGCGTTTTTTGGCGGATTATTTGAGGATCTATATAATCCACCGCGGTCAATTCCTTGGCGTTGACCGATTCGGTCAGCCAATTCTCGATCATGTCGGAGGTCATCTCGATGTGGAATTGCAGGCCATAGCCCGATGGCCCGATGCGGAAGGCCTGGTTGCGGCACAAGGGGCTTTGGGCAAGATGAACGGCGCCTTTGGGCAGGTCGAACGTATCGCCATGCCATTGAAAGACGGTCAATTTCGGGCCGCAGTCGGCAAAGAGCCGGTCTTCAGCCGCCGCCGTGGTCAATTCCAGCGGGTACCAGCCGATTTCCTTGATCCCTCTGGGATATACTCTGGCCCCAAAGGCTTTGGCCAGCATTTGCGAACCCAAACAAATGCCCAGCAGTGGTATTCCGACCTCGACGGTCTGACGAATCCACTTGATCTCGTCGCCCAGGAAGGGGTGTTTTTGCACCTCATCGACGTTCATCGGTCCGCCAAGCACAACCAAACCCAGGAATTGCCTGCAGTTGAACGAACAAGGATATCCATGAAACAGATCGAGATATTGGAATTCCACATGGGCCTTGGCCAGGACGTTTTCCAGCGTGCCCGCCGATTCGTGGGGAACATGGCGTAGAATGAGGATAGGTTTGGTCATGGTAAGTTATCAGTTATCAGTTTTCAGTTGAAATACTCGATGTTGTAATTAAAGAGACAAATCGCGCAAGTTGTTGTGGTTGTTCAATTTGCAATTTGAAATTTGCAACTGACAATTTTCATTAAAAAAATGCACACAAAACGCGATCAAACCTCGAAAAACGACTCTAATCTCGGGTGTATTGGCTTGATCCCGGGTGTATTCACCCGGCGC
>JBEKGL010000020.1:0-16465 GCA_050012815.1 Thermoguttaceae bacterium | reverse complement strand
GGCAACAAGAAGGTCTACAAAGTTGGGCCGGAAGAAGGGATGTTGATGGCCCGGGTGCCGATTTACGGCAAGTTGTCGTTTCGCGACCGAGCCGGGCAGCCGTCCGAAAAAGGCGTCAGCGTGGGCAAGGAGTGGTCCTACCGCAGTTATTTTGAAGGAGGCACGCTGGCTGCCGCCGTGTGGACGTTTTCCGGCATCACCCCGAAGGCCTTTCCCGACGGTTTGCCCGTCGAGTTGAATATCAGCGTTTATCGCACTTACACGGGCGCGATTACAAAGGGCATTCCCGGCAGTCTGTCGCTGCGCAATCCGAAGACCGGAAAAACGGTTGAAGTCAGGATTTTTTCGGCCAAGGACTATGTACTCGACTCGCAGTTCATTCCCCGCTGGATAATCAGTCCCAAGGGTGAAAAGCTCGACCTGTTCAAATTCTTCGTCGACGACAAGGGGGAAGTGGAGGTTTGGCTGCGCAGCGTCGCTCCGGCCCAATACTTCGGCGCGGCCCAGGCCGACATGTATCTGCGCGCTCCGGACGGCTACTTCACGCTGAATTTCATCAAGGGATATATCGGCATCTGGTTGCAGATGTCGTTGCTGGTGGGAGTAGGCGTGCTGTTCAGCACGTTTTTGAGCGGCCCGGTGGCCATACTCGCCACGGTGGGCGTGATGCTGGGGGGCTTCTTTCACCAGTTCCTTTATGAAGTAGCCTTCCAGCAAACCATGACCGGCGGAAAAGTCTTCGGCGGGGGACCGTTCGAATCGATGCTGCGTATGATTACCCAGGACGCCATCACTTTGGATTTAGAACCCAATTTGCGGACCATGGCGGTCCAAACCCTGGACAGGCTTGCCGAGCCGCTGATGCGCGTGGCCGTGATGCTGGTCCCCGATTTCGGCCGCTTCAGCTTTGCCGACTACGTGGCCTATGGTTTTAACATTCCCGGCGACCAGATCCTGAAATTTACATTCCGCATGTTGGCCTTTGTCATTCCGGTGTTCGTGGCCGCGCTGTTTTGCTTGAAAACGCGGGAGGTTGCCCAATGAATCCGCGTATTATGTTTCTGCGAAAAATCATATACCTGGCGGTGATCGGCGTGCTGCTGGGATTATTGTATCTTTTCGGGCATCCGTCGACTGTCGATGTGCCCGGCCAAAAAGGCTCGCCCGGCGGCATTTTGGCTCAAGCCCGCCAGCGCTCCGGCCTGAGCCAGACGCAATTGGGTCAGATCGATCCGACAAGTGAAACCATAAAACTGGCCACGTTCGGCCTGCGCGGCGTGGCTGCGCTGGTGCTCTGGGAAAAAGCCAACGATTACAAAATGAAAGAGGATTGGGCCAATTTCGACGCCACGCTCAATCAAATCATCATGGTGCAGCCGCACTTCATTTCGGTGTGGATCCACCAGGCCTGGAATATGTCGTATAACACGTCGGTCGAATTCGACGATTACCGCGAGCGGTATCGCCGGGTTATCAAGGGCATCGATTATTTGAAAAAGGGCATTGAATTCAACCAATACGAGCCGAGATTGGTTTGGGAAACCGGCTGGACGATCGCGCAAAAAATCGGACGCTCCGACGAGCACAAGTATTATCGCCGCCTGTTCAAGGCCGACGACGAATTCCACGAAACCCGGCCGCTGGCCCTGCGCGATAACTGGCTGGTGGGCAAGGAGTGGTTTATCGAGGCGATAAAACTGGCCGACAGCATCGGCAAGGGCATAGGGGGGAAAAGCCCCTTGATTTATCTTTCCGACCCGCCCATGTCGCAAATGAATTATTCCGAGGCCATCGAAAAAGAAGGCACTTTCGGCGAGGTTGCCCGGCGGGCTTGGAAAACCGCCTCCGACGAATGGTTCCATTTCGGCTCCATACCCATCCCCAGTAGCTACGGCCCGGATCTATATCTCAACGACAAAGAAAAGAGAGATGAACAAGCGAAAAAGCTTGTCGCGGAGCTCGACGCCTTGCAGCCCGGATTGCGCGACGAAATACGCGCGAAAAAACGCCGACAATTAACCAAAGAGCAACTTGAGGCTTTTGAAACTCCACCCGAAAAACGCACCAACGACCAACATAAACTGTTTTACGAGGCCGAGGAAAGGCTCCAAGTCACCCATGAAGACGTGGCCCGGCAAATCAAAGGCGCCCAGCACTCCAAGGCCAAAAAACTGGCTGAAGAAGCCACGAATCTCGAGGAACTGGCCACGTACACCAGCCGTTATCGCGAAACGGTGAATTTTTTGTATTGGCGGCTTTGCGCCCAAGTGGAACAAACAGACGAGGCCTTAAACGCCCGAAAATTCATCTATCAGGGCGACCAGGCCTTTCGCGACGGCGACCTGACCGCCGCCAAAACCGCCTACGATCAGGGCTTTGCCTTATGGCGGCAAGTGCTCGACAAGTTCCCCGCCCTTTTGGAATATGAACTTGTGGGCAGCGACTTGATGGACATCGTCAAGCAATACCAACGCATCCTCAAACAACGCGAAGAGCCGTTTCCCGAAAAGTTCCCTCTCCAAGACATTATCGATCGCTATGGCAAAAATAGCGAATAGGGCAGACTAGAAGGGCACGGGACAAGGGATTAAAAAAGCTGAGCATATAGCCGCGACCAGCGGTCGCGGTTTCGATTGCCGGTTTGTGATTATCGCAATCAGTCCCATGCGAGAACCGCATCCACCGCCTTCTCCGGCAACTTGTCCTGTTTTCGGGAATGAGGGTAATAATGCAATTCCAAATCCAATTGCTCATCGAAACTTTTCCCCTGGGAATCTTGTACGATCGACAGCAAGGCGATATTGCGAGCTTTTTGTTCGCCCTGCATCACAACGCCGGATTGTTTTTTAACATGCGTCCTAAGTAACGGCAACTCATCCTGAACCGAAGATATGAGTAGTTCTTTCCCGACATTCAGCCGTGTTTCTAAAATCTGGTCTGAAAAATGATCTTCCATCGCTCCCCGGCGGGACGCCTCCGCATCGAACCGCCAATCAACCTGCGATTGCGGCAGGGAACGGGCGGCAACGGTTTCGCTCGGTCGAATTGTGGAAGAGCTAAAAAAGCTCGGCTCCGGTGCGGAATCAGCGGTCAATATGCCGTCGTTGGAAATTACGGCGGCTATTGATTCGGTCAAAGGTTCCTGTAAGGAGATCGGGGCAAGATCGTCGCTTGCGGCAAGGGTGGTAGCCGTTTCCAAGCCGGCCGTTGCCGATTGTTCTTGAACCGGCGCGGCGGCGGTATTTGACGAAGTTGCGGAATCGGTATTTGACTCGGTTACGGCGGCGGTATTTGACGAAGTCAATGCATCGGCATTTAACGCCGTTTCGGCAATAATACTCGATGAAGTCGGGGTAGCGGTATTTGACAAAGTGACGGCCACGGACGTCGACGTTGGTCCGCCCGGAATGGCATTGATCGTCACCACCGCGCCCGCCCCGATGGTCAACGTTCCGGTGGTAATGGAATCCGCCGCGAGTTCGCCCGCTTCGACCGTAGTATTCGTATTATTAATCACGGCGACGCCGGCCTGCCCGGACGTGGTCTTGAGTATTGCGCCCGGTCCTGCGAGCGCGGCGGTTACATTGCCGCTTTCGATATTGTAAGACGCGGCATATAGAGTTCCGTTGACGATACTTCCGCTCAGCAGGGTGAGTTCGCCGATCGTGTCGCTATGTCCATTAAGGTCCAAGACGCCGCCGTCAACGATTACATCGGTATTCGCAGAGATGGCGTTGGCCTGATAGATTGTCAATGTCGCATCATCGACGGTAAGCGTGTTGGTTCCGGTCCCGAGATCGAAACCGAAAAGGGCGGTATTTGCGTAGACGATCGGTTCCGAGTCGTTAACCGTGATTTGATCGTCGCTCATGGTTATATTGTCGATGCCCGATACGCCGATAATGACAAGCGAATTGCCGTCGCCGCTTCCTCCGTCGAAAGCGACGCCTCCGGATGGAATCGGATCGCCGGAACTGAAATCCACAGTAAGAACGTCATCGACATTATTGCGGCCGGTGACGGATATGTTTGTGATATAGGCCGGCAAATGCGGAGTCACGACGTCCGTCGTGGCGCCGGTTATATAGACGTGCAGTTTTCCGTCGGTCCCGATTGTCAATGTCAAATCCGACGATCCGGCCGTGGCCCAGTCGTCCGCATCGACGATAAGCTCCTTGGACGCTACGGTATAACTGCCGGGCGTGGGCGTGCCGGCGGTCCAGTTCGTCGCGTCGTTGCCCCAAGTGTCGACGGCGACGCGTTGAAGCGATAACGATTGTCCGTCGGAAATAACCGGCCAGGGTGAAGCATTGTCATATTTCACCTGATCTTCCACGATGGCCGGATAAAAGGTCGGATCATCGGCCGGAGGCGTATCGTAGGAATACAGCGTCAAGGTTTCGCCGCCATCATCCAGATTGCCGGTGTATTGTCCCGCGATCGTAGGGCTTGTGCCGAAACGCGAGTGGAAGGCGTCTATGTTTTCGACGATCACGAGGGTTTGATGTGCTCCCAACGTGGTTACCGAACCGGTGGAAAAGTCGAACGTGACCGCGCCGCCCAATTTCCAGTGCGATAAATCAATCGCGCTTGTGGTGGTATTGTAGATTTCGATGAATTCGTAATTGTTGTTGCCCGGGGAATAAAAAACCTCGCTGATGACGACGTCGCTTGTCGCTGGTCCGTAATTAGCGGATCCGAAGGTTTGCGACGACATCGGATATAACACGCTGTCGTTCTCGCCGTTTGGCCAACGTCCGAACGATACACCGTTCTTGGCGGCGCCGAAGTCCACGTGGTCGGCAAAGTATTGCAGATTGCCCGAGGAGTCGGTCGTCAGCAGCCAGGCGTCGTCGCCCTGATGGGCATCGAAAGCGAAGTATTTGCTGAAATCGATCGTGGTCGTCGCTCCGCCCGTCTCGACAAGTTTCACGTTGCGGAACAGGCAATCGGTCGAGGATGAGCCGTAGTTGCCGAAAACAAGGTAAGCCATCGAGCCGGCCAAACTGCCAAGCGAGATGTTGACGGTAACCCATGAACCGGTCGTACCTGTCCGGTAGGTCTGAATTCCCCAGTTCGTCGTCCCGGCGAGTTGGAAGAATGAGGAGGCGCTGGCCGTGTCATCATTGTCGATGCCGATCCCCTGGATCGAGCCGGTAGTGGTGCAATAAAACTCGAAGGTGAGCGTCGTATTGGCGGTTACGGTGTAATCCAGGGCGATTTTGCGGAAAGTGCTGCCTTCCAAGTGCAAAGTCGCACCGGAGTCTTCCGTCTTGGCGTCGCCGTTGCCGCTAAAGGTCGTCAAGGCGTAGGGCGACATGCCGAAATCCTCCTCGGTGAAGACGAGGTAGCCGTGCGCGGTGATGATCGTGCCCTCCGGGATGCAATATTTTTTATAATCGCCGCTGGAATCGCTCAAATACCAGCCGCTCATGTCGATGGCGTAGTTGGTGGTATTGTACAATTCGATCTTATCGCCGCTGGACGTATCGGTATGGGTCAAAACCTCGTTGATAATCACGGCGTCGTAAGACAACATACCGTCGGCGCCGGGCGTGCCGCCGTATTCCACGCTGGAGCGCCAATTATGGGGATCGTTCGGATCGGCGGCGGGATCGATGATTTGCAAGGTGCTTCCGTTGCCGTCGGCCCGGCCCGGCCAATCGCCGCTGTCGGAATAGACGACGTTGGAAATGGCCTGTCCCGAGCGGTTGACCAGGGTCAGTTTTTCGCCCGAGTTGGAGAGGTGGCCGGAGTAAACGCCGACGATGGGGATGCCGCTTCCGTAGCGATATGCGAACGCCGCCGCATCAGACACGACAACCACGATGTCGCCGGGGGCGAGAGAATAAGATTCGTCGCTTGCATAACCGGCGTTCCATGTAATACCGAATGTAAAGGATATTTGAGAGATATCGACGGTCGTGCTGCCGATATTCTTTAGCTCGACGAACTCGAACATCTCGGCGTCGTTATATCCCGCGGCGATTTCGGCGGGCGTGGGCGCGTAAGGATGATAGTTGATTTCGGTAATGGCCAGATTCGACGAAGTGGCCTCCGCGTTGACGTAATACTCGGCATCCTGCAACGGGGACCACGTGCCGTTGGAATACTTGATGCGGGCCTTCAATTGGGTTGAATGAGCGATGGTTATCGATGAACCGTAGGTGATCGCGGTGGAGGAAACCGCGCCGCCGAAATTGCGGGGATCGGAACCGTCGACCGTGTAATAAATCGTGCCGGTAAGGGACGTGGGGTTTGCAAGCGTCACTACGGAATTTTGCGCCACTGTTCCCTCAGTTAGACTTGTGGTTGGTGCAAGGTAGGTGGCCGTATAGAGCGTGTGGGTCGTGTAGTTTTTCAACTGATTGATGAAGTACTCGGTGCGGGTGGTCATTTTAGCCCGCTCGGCGGCAACGGCCGTGTTCCAGGTCGCCGGCGTACAGATGCTGGTGTAATCGGTATTGCCCTTGTATTTCGACCAATCATACTTGCTGTCGCCCCAGCGGGCGGCCTCGGCCACGATGACTGTGGACCAAACGGCCGTCAATTTGTCGTAACGGGCGAGATTGGCCGAATCAGTCAAGGCCCCGTTGCCGGTCGTCAACTCGTGCACGCGGTCCGCGAAGGCCAGGAGGTACTCGGAATTGCTCGTCAATTTGTAGTGGAACTGATATGGATTGGCGTCTAGTATGCCGTCGGGGAAATTGCCGGGGCTGTACGTCGGCTGATCGGTATTTAGTAGATCCTCACCCCAACTGTTCCATGCCACGCTGCAATTCAACGTGTGTTCGCTGTCGTTCAAGATGAACTTAAAGCCGTCGGGATCGTTGCGGTTGTAAACGGCCCTAAAATTGTTGGGTTGAACATAGGGGTACCAGGTCCAAGTGCCGTTTACCAGTATATCGTCCCAAATCCAGCCGGAAATCGGCGCATCGGCATTGCTGGTGTAAAAGATCGTGAGCATATAGTCGATCAGATTTTGCACGTCGAGCAGTTTGTCGTAGTGCGCATTTGGGGTGCCGTTAAGATTGTTTCCCTGGACGCGTTCGTAAGCGACGTTGCTGGACATGCCGGGCAAGGCGATGCCGCCGTTGGCCGTATCGCCGACCAGGTGGAACACCGAGGAATTGAACGTCGTATACGTTCCCTGCGCCGCGAAGAGTTCGAGTTCGGCTCCGCCGGTCGTCTCGACATACACCATACGGAGATTGTAGTCGCCCGCCGCGACGTTGAACGTCCTCAGCACGTCCGCGACCGTGCCCGTACCGGTATAGGTGAACGAATAGGTATTCGTGCCGTTGGTCAACTCGAAACTGAACGATTCGCTCGTGGAAACGCCGAAGGTCCAATTGCCGGTGGAGGAGATGTTTATCGTCCCCTGGACTTCGATAATGAAGTTATCGACGTTGGTCGTCGTGGTCAGGCCGGGGAAGGCCGAACTGCTCGAATAATGCCCGTCGGAGCCGGTGTTGATGTAGTTGATCGTCGATGCGCTTCCGGTCAATACGTAATATTGGAGACTGGAATCGCTTAGAACGTTTTCCGCATCGGCAACGGTGGCTAATGTCGTCGTGGGAACGACGTAATTTACCGTGAACTGGCCCGTCATCTGATTGTAGAGATCGGTCCAGGCGTTCATATTGCCGTCGGTCACCTCGTCTGAATACTCGATGGACGATTGGCCGGAACTCGGGTTGTAGACCCAACCGTCGCGATTGACCTTGATGACGTCGTAATCGTCTTTCGAGCCGCCTAGATAAGAGGCCGCGTAATCGGCGTTGACGTATTCCTGTATCGAATAGACGCCCCAATAGACGCCGTCGATGTAGAGCTGCACAACTTTTTGGCGGGTGTACAAATCGCCCTCATCACCCTGTGTCGCGTTGCTGAACGAGTCGCGGATGAGCGTGGCGTTGGTGTCGCCGTCCTTGCTCCAGGACCAATTCTGCGTCATGGCCAGATCGATGTTGTCGAAGGTGTCCGTCCCGTCGCCGCCAAAGAGCGCATAGGCCAACGTGCTGTCGAAGGCGACGTGGAAGCTGTACTTCGTGATCGTGCTGTCGTCGGTGCTGGCCGAGCCGCGGATTTTGATGGTGACGTTCGAGGAAAAGCCGGTGGTGCCGTCAGGGTTGATGTACTCGATGGAAGCGGCCTTCTGCCAGGCGGCCCCCGATTGATTCGAGTTGGTAATGATGCCCGTAGATGCGCCAAACAAGTTATTCAGATCAGTCACGAGTGAGACCGTGGGAACCGACTCCAAGGCGGAGACGACCGTGCCGGCCCCGTAGGTCGAAATAATGTCGGGGTCCATGCCGTAATCAAAATACCGGTTGGCGCCCTGGTAAGTGCCGTACACGCTTTCACCGGCGGCAGGCCAGCCGCTGGGGGCCGTGCCGTTTGACGACTGCGTGACAACGTCGGCCAGGAAAAAGTAACTCTGCGTAGATACGTCCGAGGCCACATAACCGCTCTTAAACGCCGCCGCCCGAACGACCGTCGTCTTGGAAATCGTGATTGCGCCGGTATTATAATTATACAGCGTTCCATTGCTCGTAGTGGGCGTGGAGCCGTCGGTCGTGTAGTAGATCGATGCTCCGGCCATATCGCAGGCAAGGGTCAAGCTGAATGGACTGGTATATAAGCCGTGCTCGACGCTGAATTCCACTTCGTCTTCGATGGTGCCGAGTAAGCCGATGTCATTCGCCGCCCCCGGGGTGGGGATGGTGAAGTATTCCTCGGTCGTGCCGACCGTGGAAATTGCAGTAAACGCAGGGACGGTTAAATTGTCAAAGTACGCATTGATGTATTTCGGACCGGTGCCGGTGACTCGCGTCGAATCCTTCAAGGCCAAAACAACAGTGTAGGTTCCCGTCGCCAAACTTACGCTGCCGTTCAAGTTCGTCCATGCGCTGGTTGATGTTTTTGTATTGTTGCCGGCTTGCACCAAGGTTCTAGTGAGGACAGCCGTGCCGCTTGCATTTTTGACGATCAAATAGTCCGTGCCGGTATCGGTGGTGGCGAGATTGTAGGTCGATCCCGAGGTTAACTCCACTTTGGCGTCGACGGAGATGTTGTAGGTCCCGGCAGTATAGATCGTCAAGGACTTTGAAAATCCGCCGTTGATCGTAAGGCTCGACGACATGGTCGTGGTAACCGACAAACCGCCGCCACTCTTACCGGCCGAGGAAGACCACGCCCCGTCGGCAAGGGTGCCGCTTCCGACGCTGGAAATAATATCGTCGGCATAGGTGAAACCGTCGGCGTTGGAGCTGAAATTGCTTGTGGAAGTTGTAGGAGTGTACGTCGTCGTCATTTCCAGTCCGTAAGAAACATCAGTGGTCTGAACGGGAAAATTCGATGTGCTCGTACCGTACTGGCTGATGATCGTCGTCCCATCCGATTTGACCAGACCGAGATATTCGCCCTCGGCTGCCAGTTTGAAATTAGTGACGATCTCTCCCGAGGCGTGTGTGGTCAAGCCGTCGTCGCAGAACACGACCAGGTATCCTCCCCCCGCAATGGAAGTGCCCGTCGGAATCTGGAACTTCGTCAACTTACTCGCGTTGTCCGTCAGATACCAACCGCCGATGTCGAATGAACTGGTGTTGGGATTGTAAATTTCGATCCAGTCCGGGTATTTACCCTCCGCATCGGCTAGATTGTGGGCGTTCGACGCCAGGAATTCGGTGATGATGGGATTGGAACTAAGCGCCAGCCTGTATTCCAAGTGTTCGAATAATAACCGCTTGTTGTTGCTAGTCCGCTTACGGCGCGCATGGGAGCCAAATAGTGGGGTTTTCATTTTTTATTAATGCCATATATAGATCTCCGCCCCGGTAAATAAACAACTCCCCCTATTTTCGCTTATAACCGAAAAAGCCATAAAGTCAACATAAATTCCCAATTTACTATGGAAAACTAAAATCCGTCCTCATTGCCTGATCATTTTGCCAACGCTTGGGTGTTGGCAACAACGGCATTTACGATTCGAGTGTTTTATACAAACACGGACGGGCCAGATGGCTTGCCAATAGTGGTGCGGGCAAGCATTATAGACGGGCTTATGAAAACTACTTAACTAGCAGAGGGTAGTTTTCGTAGATTATGTATCCCACCATGAATATAACCCATGCGGTCCAACCCACGGCCGACACATATACGTACCAAGGGCTCGGATAGGCGATATATGCCAAAAAAGCCTTCTTAAACATGTTCTCTCCTTCCGAATCGTGACGGCAAACATGACTATATATTATATATCACGTTGTCATTGTATACAAATGTTAAAATCCATGTCAAGCATATAGCGGCGATTAACACGTGTTTTGCTTGTTTTTCTCCGCGGCTACTTTCTCTTTCCATTGTTGCAGAAGTTGCAGTGCCTGTAACGGCGTCATATTGTTTAAGTCCAGTGCGCGGATTTCATCGATGACGGGATGATCGCCGCCAAAAAGGGTAAGTTGATAGTGGGCGCGCTTTTCGGGAATTTTAGGACGGCGGGCTATTTTGGCCCGGCCTTCGGCGTCCAGTCGCTCCTCCTCCAACTCGGCGAGTATCTCCTTGCTCCGCTCGATTACTTCGCGCGGCACGCCGGCCAGCCGGGCAACATGGATGCCGTAGCTCTTGTCGGCCGCGCCTTCCACGATTTTGTGCAGAAACACCACTTCGTCCTGCCATTCGCGCACCGCCACGTTGAGGTTTTTCATACCGGAGTAAGATTTTTCCAGGTCCGTCAACTCGTGATAATGCGTGGCAAAAAGCGTGCGGCAGCCGATGTGCTCGTGCAGATATTCGACCGCCGCCCAAGCCAGCGAAATGCCGTCGTAGGTGCTCGTGCCGCGCCCGATCTCGTCCAGGATCACCAGACTGCGCGGCGTGGCGGTGTTGAGGATCCGGGCGGTTTCGATCATTTCGACCATGAACGTGCTCTGGCCCCGCGAAAGCTCGTCGCTGGCCCCTACCCGGGCGAAAATCCGGTCGGCAACGCCGATTACGGCCGATCGGGCAGGCACAAAACTGCCGATCTGGGCCATAAGCGTAATCAAGGCCACTTGGCGAATGTACGTGCTTTTGCCGGCCATGTTCGGTCCGGTAATCAACAGGATCGAAGAAAACACGTCATCCGAATGGCATAAAGCCGCGACCGGCGGTCGCGCTTCGGATAGGTCATGCGAACCACCTGGATTTGTAGGGTGCGTGAAACGCACCGGAGAAGATTCTTCCGTATCGGTGCGTTGCACGCACCCTACGATAGTATCGTTGGGGACAAATGTGCCTTCCGGCTCGACGATATCGAGCACCGGATGCCGCCCATCGATAATTTTCAACACCGGCTCATCGACGATTTCCGGCCGGCAATAGTTTCGCTGCCGGGCCAATTCGGCCAGGGCCGTGAGCACGTCGAGTTGGGCCAAAACCGCGGCGGTCGATTGAATCCGCCTGCGCTCCGCGGCCGCGGCATCGCGAAGCTCGATGAACAGATCGTACTCCAGTTCCTTTGCCTTCTCGTCGGCAGTGAGCACCTTTTCTTCGTATTCTTTCAATTCCGGCGTGATGTAACGCTCGGCATTTTTGATCGTCTGCTTGCGGATATACTCGGCGGGAATTTTTTCCCGGTGAGCGTTAGTTATCTCGATGTAATAACCAAAAACCTTGTTGAACCCGACTTTAAGGTTCGCAATCCCGGTCCGTTGGGTTTCCTGGGCCTGGTACCGGGCGATCCATTGCTTTCCGCCGCGGGCAAGTTCCCTGAGTCCGTTGAGTTCGGCGTTGAATCCTTCGCGGATGAAACCGCCGTCGCGGTTCGATAGCGGACAATCATCAGCAAGCCCGGCCTCCAATTTGCCGCGCAACTCGACGCATAGATCCACCGCCGCTTCGAGTTCATTTAGAAGCGAACATTTTCGGGCGGTTAGTTTGGCTTTCAGCCCGGGCAGCAGGTGGAGCGTGCGACCCAGAAAACCCAGATCGCGCGGACTTGCCCGGCCCGTGGTCACCCGGGCCAGGAGGCGTTCGACGTCGTACACGCGGCGCAAAATCTCGTTCAACTCCGCGCAAAGCTGGGCGTCGGCGACCAATTCGCTTACGGCTTCGTGCCGGGCGCGGATCGCGGCCGGGTCGGTAAGCGGATTGGCCAGCCACTGGGCCAAGAGCCGCGATCCCATGGCCGTGACCGTGCGGTCTAAAACGGCCAGAAGCGAGCCTTCGCGCCGGCCTTCGCGCAGCGTGCGAGTGATTTCCAGGCTGCGGCGGCTGGCCTCGTCGATCTCCAGCGTGCCCAAGGTGCGGTAAGGCGTCAGCCGGTCGATGTGATCGAGCGAGGTTTTTTGCGTTTCGTTGAGATAATCCAGAATCGCGCCGGCCGCACGAATGGCTTGAATATCGGCCGGGCTGTCAGTAAATCCAAAACCTTCTAGCGTGGCCGTGCCAAAATGCTTGGCCAGAGTTTCACGCGCGGTTTGATGCGAGAAGGCCCAAGCCGGCCGGCGGCTCAGCATCAACCGTTCGTTTAGATGCGATGACAAGGGCGGGGCATCTTCGGCCATAAGACACTCGGCCGGGGCGATGCGGGCGATCTGGTCGGGCAATTGGCGTTGGGTGAATCCGGCAGCCACGAATTGACCGGTCGACAGTTCCACCCAGGCCAGTCCGGCAGGATCGCCGGACGCTACGGCCGCCAAAAAATTGCTCTCCCGCGGATCCAACAGCGCATCATCGGTCACGGTGCCGGGCGTAACTATGCGGATCAATTCCCGCTTGACCAAACCCTTGGCCTTCTTCGGATCCTCGACCTGTTCGCACACGGCCGCCCGAAATCCTGCCGCGATCAGTTTGCCAAGATAGCTTTCCAACTGGTGATGCGGAAACCCGGCCATGGGCGTGGCGTTTTCGCCCTTTTCCCGGCTGGTCAACGCAAGGTTCAACACCCGGGCCGCCGTCTTGGCGTCGTCGTGAAACATCTCGTAAAAATCGCCCATGCGAAACAGCAACAGCGCATCGGGACAGGCCCGTTTTGCTTCTTGGTACTGTCGCATCATGGGGGTGGTGTTCATGCCACCATGCTATCAAAGTTTAGCCCCAACCCGAAGGGGAGCATTTTGCTGATTTCGGCAAAATGGTTGTCCGGCTATAACCTGATTTTTCACAGGCAGTTATGGCCTTCTTAACAACCTGTTCAAAACTCCGCAAAGTTTGATATCCCAATTCCTCCCCAACTATGATTTCAATAAATTTGGGCGTTGTTTGTCACATGCGGAGCGCTAGAAGTACAAACAAACTGTTGGAGCCCTGGTATTTAAATTATTTTTACGCCATATTGGTGGGGAGTAAATATAATTACCATCACTCTAAGCCTCTCCCAGCGGGAGAGGGGATTGTTATAATAGGAAATCAAATGAAAATTCAATCACATTCGACAACAATATTAACTGTCCGCCATAAAGGCATCGTGGCCATGGGCGGGGACGGTCAGGTGACCGTGGGCAATTCGATCATGAAGGCCGACGCGATGAAAATCCGCCGCCTGATGGACGACAAAGTGATGACCGGTTTCGCCGGGGCCACGGCCGACGCCTTTGCATTGCTCGAACGCTTCGAGGCAAAGCTCAAGGATTATCCCTCGAATATCACGCGGGCCGCCACCGAACTGGCAAAGGATTGGCGAACCGATCGGGCGCTCAGGCGTCTTGAGGCGATGATGGTCATTGTCGACGCCAAGCACACGCTCCTGGTCACCGGCAACGGCGACGTATTGCAGCCGGCCGACGGCGTGATCGGCATCGGCTCCGGCGGAAATTACGCCATGGCCGCCGCCCGGGCATTGCTCGCCCACAGCACGCTTAGCGCGGCCGAGATCGTGCGCACCTCGCTTGAAATCGCCGCGGGAATCGACGTATATACAAATACAAATATCATGGTAGAGGAATTGAAGGAAGGATGAAGGGATTAGAGATTAGAGATTGGGAATTGGGGATTAGAGATTGGGAATTGGGGATTAGTTTAGCCGCGATCCGGAGGAGAGCGGAAGATAAAATGAAACCGCTTGCGGTTTCGCGATAAATTTTGAAATTTGAAAACCGTAAACTTTGAACTGTAAACCGTAAACTGAACACGGAGAAATAATCGTGCGAGATTTAACGCCTCGGCAAATCGTTGCGGAATTGGAACGACATATCGTGGGCCAGGACGATGCCAAGCGGGCAGTAGCCGTGGCCATACGCAACCGCTGGCGCAGGCAACAACTTGGCGACGACATGCGCCAGGAAGTGGCGCCCAAGAACATCATGATGATCGGGCCCACGGGCGTGGGTAAAACCGAGATCGCCCGGCGTTTGGCCAAGCTTACCGGCGCGCCGTTTATCAAAGTCGAAGCCACCAAGTACACCGAAGTGGGCTACTACGGCCGCGACGTGGAAAGCATGATCCGCGAACTGGTGGAAAATGCCATCGGCCTGGTCCGCGAACAAGAGCGGCAGGGCATCGAGGCCGAGGCCCGGCGACGCGTCGAGCAGCGCTTGTTGGATCTCCTGGCCCCTCAGCCGCCGGCCTTCGATTCCACGCCCGGCAGCCCCGATTCGCCCGAACGGTACGAACGCACGCGGGAAAAGGTGCGGGCAATGCTGGCCTCCAGCGAGCTGGAGCAGCGACACGTGGAACTCGCCCTGGAACACAAGGCCGTGCCCATGATGTTTACCGGCATCGGCATGGAGCAGATGGATTTCGATTTGCAGGGGATGTTCGAAAAAATCCTGCCTCGCAGCTCCTCGCGCAAGGAAATGACCGTGGCCGAAGCCCGAAACGTGCTCTTCGAGCAAGAGTGCGACGCCTTGATTAGCGCGGAAAAGGTCAATGCCAAGGCCGTCGAACTGGCCGAGAACGTGGGTATCATCTTTATCGACGAGTTGGACAAGATCGTGGCCAGCGAGCAGACGCACGGCGCCGACGTTTCGCGCCAGGGCGTGCAGCGCGATCTGTTGCCCATCGTCGAGGGCACCACCGTGCAAACCCGCTACGGTTTCGTGCGGACCGATCATATTTTGTTTATCGCGGCCGGCGCGTTTCACCGCGCCAAGCCCAGCGACTTGATGCCCGAACTGCAAGGCCGCTTTCCCATCCGCGTGGAACTGAAGGACCTCACCAAGGCCGATTTTGTGCGCATCCTGTGCGAGCCTAAAGGGGCCTTGACCAAACAATACGTAGCGCTGCTTAAGACCGAAAACATAGAGATTGTTTTTCTCGACGACGCGGTGGACGCCCTGGCCGAGTTCGCCTTCCAGGTGAATCAAAGCACGCAGAACATCGGCGCCCGGCGTTTGTACACCATCATGGAGCGGTTGCTGGAAGACATCAGCTTTGAAGCCCCGGACATGAAGCAAGGCCGCATAGAAATCAACGCCGCCTACGTCCGCGAACGTTTGGCCGATTTGGCGCAGGATGAGGATTTGAGCAAATTCATACTATAAATCAATTGTAAAGCCGTAACCGATGGCCCCGGTTTGCGATTTAATTCTGTCTTGTTCCCTATTCTTATGTAATCAAGGCATTTTTCCTTCCCGATGGCAAGTGAGTAATGCTTGGATTATAATGTTGGTAATAATCGGCGATTCGGATTTATTTAAAACTTTCCCAATATGTTTATTCAGATTACGAATATAGATTGGATAAAAAACCGGGCGTTTCCGCCCTCACCCTGGCCCTCTCCCGGAGGGAGAGGGGACTTTCGGATGGGTTTTTAGATTTCTAGGTTTATTATTACAAGGGAGGAATTCTCATGATTACGAGGGGAACTCCAATGATTACCTGTCGCGCGTCGGTTGTCGGGGCGTTGCGATGTTTCACGGGGGCGGCGATTTTGACGGGGGTTTTGGCGGCCTCGGTTTATGCCGGGCGGCCAACCGCGGCGGAGTTGCTGCCCGAGAATACGCTGGGCTTGATCTCCATCACCGACACGCGGGTATTGGCCGAACGCTTTATGAACACAAGCCTGGGCCGCATGACCCAGGATCCGCAGATGAAACCGCTGGTGCTCCAGTTATACGCTTCGATGAGCGAATTGGTGGCCACGGTGCATGACATCATCGGGTTATCGCTGCCGGAGATAATGTCCATTCCGCAAGGCGAAGTGACGTTCGCGTTCGTGGCCATAAAGGGCGCGGATCCGGCCTGGATTTTATTGTTCGACGCCAGCGATCAGATCGCCAACGCCCGCAAACTGCTTCAGCTTGGCACGGATGCGGCCGTTAACCAAGGCGCTAAAAGGGAGGAGGTAATGGTCAAGGACACGAAAATAACCATTATCACCAACCCGAGTAACGAACACATAGCCTTTTTCGAGAAAGACGGCACTATTGTGGGAGGCACCAATCTTGAGGCCGTAAAAAGAATCCTGGGAATTTGGAACGGTGAAAAGGGCAAGGTCCTTTCGGACAACGAAAATTACGGCACGATCATGAGTCATTGCCAG
>JBEKGL010000019.1:0-16796 GCA_050012815.1 Thermoguttaceae bacterium | reverse complement strand
CAGTTGCCGGCACGGCGTCGGATCGCAAGGATGCGGCCGACGGTTACCTGACTTTGACAAGAAAGGCAACGAAAGAGCATGGACGCTCGCATAATTCGGGCCGTCGCCTTGACGGCCGCGCTCCTGGTTTCGATGGGCGCTCGGCACCGCAGTGCCAATTTTATCGTCGAAACACCCGACCCCAATCTAGCCGCCCAATTCGCCGAGGCCGCCGAACAATACCGCCACGATCTGGCCATCGAGTGGCTCGGGCAGCCCATGCCCAACTGGTCCCAGCCCTGCCCCATGACCGTCATGGTCGGACCGAATCTCGGCGCGGGCGGAGCGACTACCTTCGTTTTCGACCGCGGCGAAGTTTTCGGCTGGCGCATGACCATCCAAGGCTCGCCCCAGCGCGTACTCGATTCCGTCCTGCCCCACGAAATCACGCACATGATTTACGCCAGCCACTTCCGCCAGCCGCTTCCGCGCTGGGCCGACGAAGGCGGCGCCACCACCGTGGAAAATATCGCCGAACGCACAAAGTACCAGCGAATGCTCGATCAGTTCCTGCGCACCGGCCGGGGAATCGCCTTCAGCCGCATGTTTGCCATGACCGAGTATCCGCCCGACGTGATGCCGCTGTACGCGCAATGCTATTCCCTGGCCGAATATCTCATCCAAATCGGCGGCCGTCGCAAGTACATCGAATTCCTCGACGACGGACTGAAGAACAACGATTGGTCCGGGGCGGTGGCCCGAAACTACGGCATCGGCGACTTGCCACGACTGCAAAATTCCTGGCTGGCCTGGGTCAAACAAGGCTCTCCGGCGATTAACCCGGGCAATAACCAGCCCGCCGCGGGCGCATCGCCCGAAATGCTTGCCGCAAATTCCGCCGCCGGGCGCGCTGAGCCCGGTTCAATCTATCAACAACCATCTCAGAACCGCCCGTCTTCGCCGGCCGTGATTCCGGCCGGCCGCTTGGTTCCAGTGCCCGCTTCGCTCTTTAATCCCATAACGGTTGCCAGCAACCCGGGGTCTTTACCTGAAAATAGTCAAGGCGGCGTGAAACTTGCATCCGCTTCGACCGTGCTGCCTGCTTCCGCATGGAAAACGGCCGGCACTCGGCAGTCCATGCCGATTTCAACGTCAACGCCTGCGCCCACGCCGACCGCAGTGGCTCTTTCTCCTGCCGTGCAGCCAAATCCAATCGCCCCGCCCCCGTCGCAGACCGTTCAGCCGCCCCAGGCCGATCCCTTCCAATCTCAAGTCGCCCGCCCCCAAGACGCCGAACAACCCCGGCAAGTCATCTTGGAATGGAGCGCACGCTAATAATTCCTCTACTATTTGTTGAGGGTTAAAGGCTACTTGCCAGACCGTGCCGACAAACCAAGGATTTGCGGGACACGAGGACCTGTCGACACTATCCCCCGTCAGCGGCGTATGTGGAATCTCAGGCTGCGTTCTGGCGGCCCCCCCTGTGCGGCTTTTTCCGAGCAAATGAATCTTTTTTCGCTGGATTATCGTATAAGGGTAGGACTCGTTCGGGAGAAGGTATGATCGGGAACCAATGGACCTGGCGAAAATGACGTATCCTCCTGACTCGCGACCGGCATTCGTCGAGGATGTTGAGATTCTGGCCGAGATCGCCAGCGGCGACCTGGGGCGCTTTGATGTCCTGGTCAACCGGTACAAGGTCCGGCTGATGAGCTATCTCGGCCATCGCTTGCCGGACCGGCACCACAGTGAGGATCTCGTTCAGGAGGCATTCCTCCGGCTGTTTCGGGCCGCCCGGAACGGTGGTTACTCGAAACAGGCGAGCGTTTCCACGTGGCTGTTCACGATCGCCGACAACTGTGCCACAGACTATCTGCGAGCCTCCGGCCGACAACCGCTGACGCTGGAAAGCGATACCGCCGGAAGAAACGGCGACGACTCGGCAAGTGTGCTCGATGGCTGCTGTTCGCCAGACCTCGATCCGGCAGAAGCGGCCGCACGTCGCGAAAGCCAAGGCCGCGCGGAGGCCCTGTTGGACTGTCTGCCTGAGGAACAACGTCGCGTGGTGGCTTTGAAGGTACTTGGCGGCCTGACGCTGGCCGAGGTCGCCGCGGTCGTCGGGTGCCCCGTCGGCACCGCCAAATCACGATTACTCTACGGTTTGCGCAAGATCGAAGCATCGCTTGCCCGCTTAGGGAGGCACAGCCATGAACAATAACGATATGCCGAGTGACGATTTACTGCAATTCATATTCGGCGAGTTGACTGATACGCGCGAGGCCGCCGTGCGGAAAGCCGTTGCGGAGGACGCCGAATTGGCTGCCTCCGTCCGAGGGCTCGAAGCGGCCGTTGCGGCCGTGCGCGCCGAGAACGTGGGCGAGGTCGGCGAGCAGTTCAACGACCGCCTCCGGCGGCGGACGTTGGAGCTTCTCGATCCCGCGCAGCCAGATACAACACGTCCCACATTTCTTACCCGATCACTAATCACATGGAGGTGGATCATGCATTCCCCGGTTTCCCGCGCTACGGCTGCGGCCATTTTCGTTCTCGCCGTTACAGGAGTCGCCTTGTGGTTCCACGCAGGCGGCACAACGCCGGCTTATGCCGATTTCGTCAAGCCGCTCCTGGAAGCAAAGACAGCCAGATTTAAGATAACCACCGAAACAATGGGCGTCGACGGGGGAAAGAACACGACCGTGGTCATGAGGCTGGGCCCGTCTCGGATGCGTTCGGAGTCAGATATCGGCGAGACGCCGAACAATCCCAAATCGAAGTCAGTGATAATTTGGGACGGATACCAGGGAAAGACCCTCCAATTAGATCCCAAACTCAAGCTGGCCACGGTCTGCGATGACGTCGACAGGCTCAAGGATAAGACGCCCAAAGTTGCGGATATCTTGGGCGGTTGGGGTTCGTTTTTTCTCGACATTCAAAAACCGGACGTGAAACACGAGCCGTTGGGCGAAAAGGACATCGATGGCCGGCACGTTATTGGGTTCCGCATAACCACTCTCGGCGGGGTGATTGAGGTGTGGGGCGATCCGAAAACGGGCATGCCAGTCCGCATTGACCAGACCATGGCGCTGATGCACAATTTGAAAGTGAAAATAACGGTGAGCGACTTCGAGCTAAACGTGGACCTGGACGAGTCGCTGTTTAGCGTCGAGCCGCCGGCCGGATATAAAGTGACAATCGTTCGTCAGACAAACGACGGGCCCCCCGGAGAGAGAAGTTTAATCGAAACGTTCCAGTGGTACGGCTTTTTTAGCGACGGCGAGTTGCCGGACTCGCTCGACCTGCGAAAAATTGAGGCGTTCTATGACCAGAAGAGCTATAGGGAGCTCATCTGGGATATTTGTACCCCGCTCAGTGGGAATCTGGATGAGAAGAAGAGACGCAAGATCGAGGAATTTCTGCAGAACATCACGGTTTGGGAGAAGGAGTACGATTCGGAGGAGAAGAAGCCGAATAAGGAGGAGAAAGCCAAGTATGAAGAGCAGGGTGAGAAGTTTGAAGAGGAGTTATACAACCTTGTGGATTGGGACAAAATCGCTCCGGGAAAGAAGAATCTGACCAGGGAGCAGAAGGAGCAGTACGAGCAAGCCTATACGGAGAAGTTCATGAATGAATGCCCGATGGCTGGAAACATCGGAGGCACGGGGGAGAATCAGGGGGGGGTATTTTTCGCAAACGGACTTCCGCCGGAAGCCGACGCGCATTACGCGGGCAAAGGCGTCAAGCTAGGCGCGGCCGATCGGCCGATTTTCTGGTATCGCCCGAAGGACTCGAAGAAGTACCGGGTGATTTACGCCGATCTCTCGGTCCGTGACGCCGACACGCCGCCCAGCGTGCCCAATGCGCAACCGGTGCCAGGCCCGTCCAGCCCGAAAAAATAGTGCATCGGCAGCAGTTGCCAAGTTACTGCAAAAGGAATCGCTGGTGGTTACTACATGACAACAGCATGGCGGGCGGCACGACGCTTGCGACGGCGGTCATGGGTTTGTTCGGACTTCCGAGAAAAGGACCCCTTTTTCGGCACGCCTTTTCGATCCCGTCAAACGGTGACTGCGAAGAATCCGGGAGAGAGTCGCCATCGCCGGGCGACGAAGTTCCGGCGGGCGGCCCATCAAAGCAATAAATTATGCACTGGCTGTCAGCAGCCAATGACTTCGGCATTTTTTCATCCTTCATCCTTCCGCCTTCAGCCTTCCGTTTACGGTATCGGCGACATGAAGTGATTCAAAATCAGCCACCAGCGGGTGCAGTGGAAGAAGACTGGGGCGGCGAAGCAGATCGAGTCGATCCGATCCAGCACGCCGCCGTGGCCTTCCACCAGGGTGCCGTAATCTTTCACGCCGCGGTCGCGCTTGATGGCCGACATGGTCAACCCGCCGGCAAAACCCATCAGCGAGATCACCGCCGACATAACGCCGGCCATCCACCAACTGGCCCCGTGGAAGGGCGTGGCCCACCACAGCATGGCCCCGATCAAGGTCACGCTGGCGGTTCCGCCCAGCAGTCCCTCCCATGTACGGCCGGGATTGATCGAGGGCGCGATAACGTGCCGGCTCGAGAACTGCGACCAAATGTATTGCAAAGCGTCGCTGAGTTGCACCATCAGCACGAAAAAGAACAAAAGCCGCACCTTGCCGCCCACGTCCGGATTGCCGCTGGATAGCTCGGGCAGTTTCAAGGTCAGCAGGGCCGGCGTGTAGCTTAAGCAATACACGCAAATCAGCAAACCGCATTGAATCTTGGCCATCCGCTCCAAAAAACGCTTGCAATCCCCGGCCAAGGCAATGGCCACGGGAATAAATAGAAACCCGTACACAGGAATCACCACGCTGTACAATCCGTACAGCTCGGTTCCCACCAGCACGTATTGCATCGGCGTGAATATGAAGAACACGAAAAACAGCGTGCGATGATCGCCCAGCCGGGTAGGCGTCAGCGTGATGAATTCCCTCAGCGCCCAGAACGAAATCAGCCCGAACAGCACCATTGTAATCCACTGGGCGATGTAAAAGGCCGCCACCAGCACCGAAAACAAAATCCACCATGCCCGCACCCGGAGTTGGAAGGTCTCGATAATGGCCGCATCCAGCCCGCTCTCGGGCCGATGCTTGAGAATTTTCACCACGCCTGTGGTAAAACCCAATAGCGCCAATACCGCGCCCACCAAACATATTGTTCGCCAGTCATCAAACATGGCTTCACGCTTCTTTCAATCGTCTGACCGCCTCGCGGGTGCGGGCCAAAAACGCGATTTTCGGTTCGCCCGCCTCCAGCCACATCGGCGGTCCAAAGGTGATGCAAGTCAGCATCGGCACCGGCAGCACCTCGCCCCGGGGCAGGATGCGATTCATATTGTCGATGTGCACGGGTATCAATTCCAAATCCGGACGTTTCTTGCACAGGTAATACAGCCCGCTCTTGAACTCTCCGATCTCCCGGCCGTCGCTCCGCCCGCCCTCCGGAAACACGATCAGCGAATACTGCTGTCCGATCTCCCGGATCATCATATCCACCGGGCTCTGATGCACCTTGATCTCGGTGCGGTCGATGAGAATCGCGTTAAACAGCCGGGTGGCGAACCAGCGGCGGATCGGACCGGCCATCCAGTAATCTTTCGCCCCCACCGGCCGGGTAAGCGTCCGCACCGCCTGCGGCAACGACGACCAGATGACGATCGAATCCAGGTGGCTGGTATGATTGGCAAAATACACCCGCTGGCAGGTGTCGGGCTGGGAATCGATCCAGCGCGTGCTGGCCCCGCTGAGGAGTCGGGCCATTAAGGCTAAAAAATCCCTGATAAAATTCGTGTCCATAACTCCGCCACCTGTTAAACTCACATGGTAGCCTGCTTCGCCGACGCAGCCAATACCCCTTTTGTAGGAAGGAAGATAGTGGGCAGTGGGCAGTGCCGGATATTGTGACTAGTGCAATTTGTGGTTATAATAAGTAGTATACAAAGCACCGAGGGAGAGGGGAATCGTGACAAGAGCGACGGAGACTTCGGCAAACCACGCCATTCCCGGTCCACCTGGGTTTGCGGAAACCTCAAGTGCTAAGTTCCGGCGGTCCTTGCGCGCGATTGGCGCAGCTCTTTTCCCGCCGCGCGTCGTCCTGTTTGTGGCGCTCTTTGCCTGGTACCTGTACGCGATAGTTGATGTGCGTTTGACTTTCCAGGTCCGTGGTAAGCTATTTTTGTGGAACCTTCATTATTTCACGGATCTCATAGGTTTCCCCGGCTCGCTGCTGGAGTGGACGGACAGTCTGCTGGTGCAATTGTGCTATTATGGTTGGCCAAGCGTAATTGCGTTCGCGGCGATAATGTGGTTGCTGCTTGTCTCGACAGTTGGACTGATGAACACGTTGGGCAGCTCGGCAGTTGGCGGCACGTGGGTGATACCTGGTATTTGCCTCATGGCATTGTATGGGCGGTACGATGTCCATACGTCGGCGATCGTTGGAATGGCCCTGGCCATGACTGCGGCCAACGGTTGGTGTAGGGTATCCGTGCGGCGAAGATGGTTGCGTCCGGTTCTTTTTGTCGTGATCTCGGTGGTATTGTACTACGTTGCGGGCGGAGCATACTACTGTTTCGCGGCATGTTGCCTGGTTCATGAAGCGTTGGCCAAAAAACGGCGACTGTCGGGGGCATTTCTCCTTCTGGCCGCCGTAGGCGTGAAGTTCGCTCTTGACGCCGTTCTTGACCGCTTCAATCCGGCCTCTCGATATTTTCAGTTGCCGTATATTAATGGTTACAAAACCGCGATTCTGGACTGGCGAGTGATACTGCTTTACATTTACTTTCCCGGGTGTGCGTTGCTCATGGTCTTCCGGCAATCCGTCGGCGATTCAGTGAAAAGACTTTTACATCGATTTCTAAAGTCAAACGGAAAGAAAAACCCGCTGGAACGCTGTAAAGAAGAGCAAGACGAGAAGACTGTCCGTTCAGAACGCACCTTTATGTGGACAGGCATCTTTGGGCGATTCCGCTGGATAGTGGGGACAATCTTTGTGATGTCATTGGCGGCAACAGCCGGTTATTTCTCTCTGGATCGTGATCTCAAGGCGTATCTGGAGATCGACTATTGCGTCGAGCATGAGATGTGGAACGACGTACTCGTTAAGGCCAGGAATCTGCCGCCCAGACTTTACCAGATGTACGTTAATCACGACGTCAATCTTGCCCTGTACCACACGGGTCGCCTGCCATACGAGATGTTTTCCTACCCCCAGGCTCACATGCTCTTATTTTACTTGAATCAGGTTCCTATTCGCTCGTTTTTTCGCAAGCCGTGCGATTTGCTTCTGGAATTGGGGCGAGTCAACGAGGCCGAGCTATTGGCGCTGGAATTGCTGCAGACATATCCCTCCAGCGGAACGCTCAAACGCTTGGCGCTGGTGAAGATGATTAAAGGTCAATCGGCCGCCGCAAGAGTGTTTCTTAATGTTTTACGGGATGACCTCATCCGGGGGCGCTGGGCCGAAGCATATCTGCAACGCCTCGCAACCGATCCTGATCTTGCGGACGACGAGGAGATTCAGCAAAAACGCCGGTTGATGATTTTAGAAGACGACGTTCATCTTGTTGGCGCAATCGACTCTAGCGGCGACTTCTCCGTTGATTATAGGGTCATGTTATTAGATCTGCTGAAAAAAAATGGTAAGAATCAAATGGCCTTTGAGTATCTTATGGCCATAGACCTTCTCACCTGCGACGTGGAATCGGCAGTTGAATCGTTTACTTATCTGGATAATTTTTCCTACCCGGCGATTCCTTCTCATTACGAGGAGGCGGCGCTGATTTACTCCATCAAACATCCGGTGGGGTTAAAAACCAGCGGCTCTGAAGTTTCTTTCCGCGGCCGTAGGATCAGTGAGGCTTCGTTGAATAGGTATCGCCGCTTCCAAGCGATCGTTGTGCCGTATGGCGGCCCCAATGAAAGCGCGAAATCGGCCGTGGCCCGTGAGCTTGGAGACAGCTACTTCTATTACTATTTTTACGGGACGAAGAATCAGCAATGAACGCGCGCAGTCGAAAATTGATACTCTGGGCAGCGGCCGCGGCCATGCTGGCATTGCCGGCCGTAGCGGCATGGCGATGGTCGTGGTGGACCGGGCAACATCTTCCCGCCGAATGGACAACCATTGAGCGGATTCCGCGAATTCGGCCGGACTACCACAAAACCGTCATTCCGCCCAACATAGCCCCGCTGAATTTCCTTGTGGAGGAACCCGGACTCGAATACCGCGTGCGAATCCACGGACACGAGGGGAACGATATCCTTGTTTCCTCGCGTACTTCGAGCATTATCATTCCCCTGAAGCCATGGCGTGAATTGCTCCGCCAAACTCGCGGCGACCGGATTTACTGGGAAGTCTATGTAAAAGGTGAGAATGGCCGCTGGTCACGCTTTGACCCGATCGACATTGTCGTTGCACGGGAGGAAATCGATTCGCACCTCGTATACAGGCTGCTGGGGCCCGTGTGCAACCTTTATCACAGTATCGGCATCTACCAGCGCAACCTGGAGAACTACGACGAATCGCCGATCTTGACCAACGACACCTTCGACGGCTGTGTGAATTGTCACAGTTTCATAAACAACCGTCCCGACACGTTTTCGATTCACGTGCGTCCGACTGGGAAGAGAGAAATCGATCCTGGAATGATCGACGTACGCGATGGATGCGCGCGACGGCTTAAATTCGATAAAAAAGCCGTATCCAAACCGCCGGGTTACACGTCCTGGCACCCCAATGGTGCGCTCGCCGCCTTCACAATGGGCTCCACAAGGCAGATTTTCCGCGGCGCAGGCGCTGAACTTCGAGATGTGTATGACCTCCAATCCAGTCTGGCGGTAGTGAATGTCCGCACCGGCGCCGTCTTGACCTCGCCCGGCATCGCCAATCCAGACAGGCTGGAGACCTTCCCCTGTTGGTCGGCAGACGGCAAGACACTCTACTTCAGCAGCGCCAAGATGTTCTGGGGCCAAGACAAATCCCCACCCCTCGCCGATCTGGCTCAGACCAAGTACGACCTGATGTGCGTGCGGTTCGATGCCGAAAAGGGCGTTTTTAGTCAGCCGGAAACGGTCCTCGCGGCCGAGGACACTGGCTTGAGCATCACCGAGCCAAGAACTTCGCCCGACGGCCGCTACCTTCTATTTTGTATGTCGGACTACGGCGGCTTCCCCATTCATCAGTCGAGTTGCGATCTGTATCTAATGGATCTCAAAACCGGAATATACCGGCGATTGGAGTGCAACAGCGACCAAAGCGATTCGTGGCACTGCTGGTCGAGCAACTCGCGATGGATCGTCTTCAGCAGCAAGCGTGACAACGGTTTGCTGGCCAGGCCGTACTTCAGCTATTTTGACCCGGAGGGGCGGGAGCATAAGCCGTTCGTCCTGCCACAGAAAGATCCAACCTTTTATGACACGTGGCTGAAAACGTATAACGTACCGGAATTAGTCTCGGGGCCTGTTACCATACCACAAGAGGAACTGTTGCGGGCCATCAATTCCAAAGATGTCTCGACCGATGGAGCGCCGAAAGCCAAAACGCCGGGCCAAGCCTACGAAGGCCCTAACTAACACGGCTGAGCTTTTAATGAACTAATCCGTAGTTCCGTATTAGTTCCAGGGACAACCGAAAGTCTGTTGGGAAGCGGGAGCGAGTAATACGATCTACTTTTTGCTTCGCAGCGCCCCAGGCCCATCGCCCATTGTCCACTGTCCACTGCCCACCGCCCACTGTCCACTGCCCACCGCCCACTGTCTACTGCCCACTGCCTTCTTTTCGTACAATTCGGCGATCAAATCCTGGTACCCGTTGACCATTCGATCCACTGACCAATGGGCTATAACGTGCTCACGGCCGGCGCGGCCCATGAGCGCAGCCTGGTCCGGATGGCACAGCAATTCCAGCGTCCGCCCGGCAATCTGATATGCATCGCCTGGAGGAACCAGGTAGCCTGTCCGGCCGTCCAAAACCGTTTCCGGCACCGAGCCCACCCGGGTAGCCACAACCGGCTTCTCGCAGGCCATCGCCTCTAAAATCGACGCCGGATTGGCCTCCATCCGCGATGTCAACAATATCACGTCCACAAGCGAGAGCATCTCGGGCACGTCGCCGCGAGTGCCCGTAAAACGGACCGCATCGGCCAGTCCCAATTCCCGGGCCATACGCTCCAGTTCGCCTCGCCGCGGTCCGTCGCCGATTATCAGAAACTTCGCCGTCGGCAGCGCCTGGTGAATCAGCTTTGCCGCCTGCAAAAACAACTCGTGGTTTTTTTCCGGCCTCAATGCCGCCACTATGCCCGCCACGGGCGAATCTATCGACAAGCAAAATTCCCGCTGCAAGGATGCAATCGGCCAGCGGGGATGAAATTTTTCCACGTCCACGCCGTTGGGAATTACACGCACCTTTGCCACCGGGCAGCCTTCTTTTTCCGCCAGATACCGACCATGCGTTTCGGCCACGCCAATAAAGGCGTCGGTCAGCGGCGCCAGCAGCCGATTGAGCAACCCTACCCGATCCGGAAAGCCCGTCGAATGTAGCGCCGAACAGATCACCGGCACTCCCGCAAGCCGGCCTGCCAGGCGTCCCCAAAACATCTTGTCGCCCGCGCCGATCGTCACCACTGCGTCGATCCGCCTTTGGCACAGCAGTTTTTTCAACCGCCACAATACGGCAAAATCGTATTTGTGTTTCAACAATCCGCTGAAAGCGGGAATCTCCTGTGCTAGAACCTCGCCCAATACGTCAAAACTTTTCAAGCAACATAATTCCGTCTCGAACCGCGAACGATCCAAGCGGCGGATCAATTCAACCGTCAAGGCTTCCATTCCCCCTACCGGCATGTTGGTGATTACAAACATCACCCGCAATGGACCTCGATCGGCAAGTGGCGTTACGCGGCGGCGATGAATAAACATATTAGTGGAGAGTGGTGAGTGGTCAGGGGGCAGTGGTCGGTGGTCGGTTGAGCCCCGGCGCTTGCGCCGGACGAAAACGCCGCTGACTAACTACAACGGCATCATCCGCACTCTCAAATATGGCATTGAAAAACCCGCTTGCCCAAGGTGGGATTATAACGGTTGCGCCGGATGAAAAGACCTTGGCCCAGGAACCGCTTGCGGATTGGCAATTACTTGGCAACCGGATCGGCGGGTTCAGCTTATTTGATGTCGGCGGGCTTATCGGCCGGGGTCGCTTTTTCGGTCGATTCTTTTGCCGCGCCGGCCTTACTGCCGCCGCCGGCGGCCTTTTTGATCAGAGTGCCAAGAATACTTTTGCCCGTTGGTTTGGATTCACCTGTCGGCTTCTCCTCGGCGGCGGGCTTTTCTTCGGTGGCGGACTTTTCTTTGGTGGTAGATTTTTTTACGGCAGCGGGCTTTTCTCCTTCCGCCGCTTTAGCGGCAAAGGGATCTTCGGCGGCGGATTCAGTCCCGGACTCCGCGCCCGCCCCGGCGGCCTTTTTCTCGACGGATTTTTTCTCTTCCTCCGCGGACGTTTCCGTACCGGTTGCTTCAGCGGCCGGCGTGGGAACCGCTTCAGTGGATTCACCGGCCGACGCAGCCGCGCCCTCGGCAACCTGCTGCTGCAAAACCCGGGCCTCTTCGCGTTTGATGGCCTCGTACCGGGCTTTCCGGATCTTTTCCGACTCCGCGTACGCCGCCATCCGCGCCTGCACCCGATATGATTCCAGCAATTTTCTTTCCGTGCCCTGAACGCGTTCAAGCGCCCGGCCCACGTTGTAATACTTGTTGATATCTCTGCTTTCCAACTCGGCGGCCTTGCGGAAGTCCATCTCGGCTTCCGGCGCTCGGCCAAGTTTCAGATATGCCAGACCGCGGAAATAAAACGCCCGCGGATCGCGGCTGCCCGCGCCTATGGCGGCGGTCAACCGTTCGAAAGCCTTGCTATAATCGCCGGAAAAATACTCGTGTACGCCTTTGTCGTAGAGTTGCAGCAACACGGTCTCTTGCGCCTGCGACGACGACGCCCACAGCGATGCCAGCCCTCCGACCAACAAAACTAAGCTGCGAAACATATCCTCTGACTCCTGATCGATAATAAGGGGGCTTGCCAAGCAGGGTTATCCCAGCCCAAATATTCAGTCCGTACTGTATTCGATACTAATTACTTTATACATAAATATCAAGCAACCGCCACACTTACTCGCTATACTTTATGCAGATACCGTATTTGTCCACCCACCCTATAGGTGTATTCGTTATCCTTGACGTACCTTATTTATCCTATCTATACTGAAATAAGTTAATTGTCGCAAATTACCCCCATAACAGTGGGAATTGTTTCATGAATCGTCTAATTCTCTCGACAATGTGGCTCTTTGTCGCAACCGTGCTTTTGCTCTGCCGGCCCTTGACGGCCGCGGAGGATAAACAAAACCCAGATCAATCGCCAAAGTCCAAAGAATCGCTCGATAAGCCCGCCGACACAAAATCCCCGGTCTCGCCGGCCAAAAAAACCCCGGCCTCGCCCTTGGCTCCCGGCGTGATGATCGCCATCGAGCCTGACGCCGAAGTGGGCGAAACGGTCTCTCGCCACGACGTGGTGGAGCTGCTGGCCGTGGATAAAAACTTCGACTGGGCCAAGAATATCGATTTCCGCCGCGAGATTTGGGCCTTGCAGTTCAAATTCAAACCCATGCGGATGATCTCGGTCGACGTGCCTCAACCGTCCGGCATGATGCAACGCAAGCTGATTTGGTACATGGTGTATTCGGTAACCAACACCGGCAAAATACTGGTCCCGGCACAGGACGCCTCGCTTTCTTATGAAAACGAACTTGCCGACAAGCAAAAGGTTTACGAAGTCAAGACCGTCGAAAAACCGATCCATTTCATTCCCGAATTCCTATTGGAAGGCCACAACCGCTTAAAGGACAAAGATACCAAGGGATTCCCCAAGTCTTATCCGGATAGGGTGATTCCCGTAGCCGACGCAGCCATCCAATTAAGGGAAGGATATGGCCAAAAGCTCCACACGTCCGTGGAAATGAACCGCGAAATCGCCGTCGGGCAAACGGTCTGGGGCGCGGCTACTTGGGAGGATATCGATCCGAAGATCGTGTGGTTTTCGGTATATGTCACAGGCCTGACTAACGCCTATCGGTGGATCGATGCCCCCGGAGAGTACAAGGCAGGGGACCCCATCGGCAAGGGCCGAAAATTACTGCGAAAAACCCTTAAACTGAACTTCTGGCGCCCCAGCGACGAATATTTCGAAACCGAGGACGAAATCCGCTATGGCATCCCCGGCCGACTTGACTACGAGTGGGTTTATCGGTAAAAAGAAGGGTTCCCGCCTCAACGCGGATATCGTTAGTCGGGTGACACTGACGTTTCGGTTGGGTGGCACTGGCGTCTCGCCAGTGAAACCGTAAAGAAGCATGGGCAAAATGCCCGTGCCACCCACCCAAATAATCCGTGCCACCCACCCAAATAAAAAGGGTCATGTTTCAGAATTTAATCTTCCACCTAAGTTCTGAACACTGAACCCCGAACCCTGAATCCTTAAGGTGATTTTCATGGCGCATAAAAAAGGCCAAGGTTCCAGCCGAAACGGACGCGATTCCAACGGCCAACGTCGCGGCGTAAAACGATTCGGCGGACAATTCGTTCAAGCAGGCAGCATTATTGTTCGCCAGTTGGGCACCGTTTTTCATCCGGGCAAAGGCGTGGGCAGGGGAAACGACTACACCCTCTTCGCACTGATCGACGGTTACGTAAAATACGACCGTGGCGGCAGCCGCGTCCAAGTGCTCCAGTCGCAATAAAGGGATCAGAATATAGGGTTCAGGGTTCAGGACTTGAGTGAAATGTTTAATCCTGATCTCTGTCCCCTGATTTCTGATCCCTATCCTCTGAATCCTAACCCCTGTTTCAAAGTCCCCCAGGACTTACCCTCCCACTCGAGTTCTGAACCCCGAATCCTTTTTCACAGTCTATTTGAGTTCTGAACCTTGAATCCTTTTTCACTGTCTATCTGAGTTCTGAACCCTGAACCCTGAACCCCGAACCCTTTATCCCTATCCTTCCCATGACTGCCGTGATCTTAGACGGAAAAGCCCTGGCCGAGAAAATTCGCGCGGAGATCGCCGACGAGGCGGCCGCCTTCATTGCATCCAGCGCGGTGATCCCGTGCCTGGCCGCCGTGCTGGTGGGCGAAAATCCGGCCAGCCAGACTTACGTCCGCAACAAGCAAAAAGCCTGCCAAAAAGCCGGCATGGGCAGCGTACTCAACCAATTAAAAACCGAAACCTCCACCGCCGAATTACTCGACTTGATCGACCGGCTAAACGCCGATCCAAAAATCCACGGCATCCTGGTTCAACTCCCCTTGCCCAAGCAAATAAACGAGTATCAGGTGCTCGAGGCCATCCGCCCGGACAAGGACGTCGATGCCCTGCATCCCCAGAACGTGGGCCGAATCGTGCAAGGCCGCCCGCGCTTCCTGCCCTGCACTCCCCAAGGCATTCGAGAATTGCTCATTCGCAACAACATCCAAATCGCCGGCGCTAACGTGGTCGTGCTGGGCCGCAGCGAGATCGTGGGCAAGCCCATGGCCATTATGCTCATGCAACGCGGCTCGGGCGCCGACGCCACCGTCACCGTCTGCCACAGCCGCACAAAAAATCTCCCCGAAATCTGCCGCTCGGCCGACATCCTTATCGTGGCCATCGGCAAGGCAAAATTCGTCACCGCCGATATGGTCAAACCCGGCGCAACGGTAATCGACGTAGGCATCAACCGCACCGAAGCCGGACTGGTCGGCGACGTCGATTTCCAAGCCGTCAAGGAAGTCGCCGGACACATCACTCCAGTTCCCGGCGGCATAGGCCCCCTGACCATCGCCATGCTGCTGAAGAACACCCTTCAGGCGGCAAAACTGCAAACCAAGTGATTGGGCTCGGGCATTAACCGGGATTATTCATAAATTCACACTAGCCCGAAGTGCAAGCGAGGGGTTGCAAATGGTTTACCCTCGCTTGCGCTTCGGGCTAGTGTTCTGCACCCTGTGTCAGAAATCCCAGGCCGTGAATAATCCGGGTTAAGGATCGAGCATAAGGCCGCGGCTGTATGTCCTTCGCTTCGGCATCTTTCGTCCTCCTATGGAATTGTGTTATAATTCACTCTATTCACGCTCCTTTCCCGATGTCCACGATCCCCGGAGAAGGCCATTATGAATCTCTGCCGCCTTTGTCTCGTATTCCTTCCCGGTTTTTTTTCATTGCCTTTTGCGTCAGTCCTTGCTGCGGATTCAGAGACAAAATCACCGCGCGAGTCCATTCCACTGACGATCTGGCAGTTTGCCGAAGATGCTGAAACCGCTGCGACCGCGATCCAGCCGCCGCTTTCGGCCCAGTGGAAGCAAATCGCCGTTCCCCACGTCTTCCGCCAATCCGGCCTGTCGGACGACTCCGCCGGCTGGTATCGCCAGAACATCACGCTGACCGAGGCCGACCGGAACCGGCGAGTGTATCTGGTGCTGGAAGGAGCCGCCTCAGTGAAAGACGTGTTCGTCAACGGTCACCATATCGGCCAGCACAAGGGCGCGTTTTCGGCGTCCGCCTTTGACCTGATCCCTGCGCTAAAGATCGGCCAGGAAAACACCCTGGACGTGCGCGTGAGCAACCGCGAGAGCGAGGCCAAAAACTGCTTTTCACGATCCGGGCTTTACTACGTCAACGGCGGTATGTTTCGCAAGGCTTGGCTGGTAAAGACCGGCGCGGTGCATATTTTTCCCGATATGGGTTCCAGCGGCGTTTATCTTTCGCCCGGCAACATCACGGAGGCTAGCGCCGATCTGAACGTACAAACGGTGGTGCGGAATTCGCTTGCGTCGCCCGTCAATGTGGTGGCCCGCCATTTTGTCGCCGGTCCCGACGACGTGGATTGCGCGCAATTCGAGACGAAGCAAACCATTGCGGCCGGTGAAACGGCAACGGTCAAGGCCCAGGGAAAAATCGCCAACCCCAAACTCTGGGATATCGGCAAGCCCAACCTCTATACTGTACGCACTGAAATCAGCGTGGGCGGACAGCCGACCGACGCCGTGACGGAGCGGGTGGGATTTCGCACCATCGCCATCAAAGACAATCGCTTTTATCTGAACGGGCGCGAGGTGCAGTTTCGCGGTGTCAACAAGCACGCGCAAAACGAATACGTTTGGAACGCGGTGAGTGATGAAGAGCTGCGCAGAGAATGGCAGTGGATGGCCGATCTGGGCGGGAACATGGTGCGCCTGCCGCATTATCCGCACAGCCATTTGGAATACGACTTCGCCGACGAGCGCGGTATTGTGGTATGGGCCGAAAACGGCTATGCCGGCCAGGTTTGGAAAGACCCGGGCAACGAGGAAAAAACCATCACACCCGACGGCGAGCGGCTCACACGCGAGATGGTGCGGCAAAACTGGAACCATCCCAGCATCCTCTTTTGGAGTGCGGGCAACGAGACCATTCTGGACGTGGTCAGCCACTATGCGACTGTGATCCGGCAGGAAGAGGACCCCACGCGCCTGATTACTTACGCGGCTACTGATAATCAGAAACCGGAAAACTGCGATTTTATTGCGTACAATCCATACGACGGCTGGTACACCAGCGGCCCATATACCGATTTCACGAAATCGCCGCACAATGATATGGTTTCCGAGACCGGATCAGGCGGTTGGATCACGCACCACGTTCCCTATGGCACGATAAAATTTACTGTTAATGAATACGAGCCGGAGGAGTACTCGGAGATGTTCACAGAGTATCGGCTCCAGAC
>JBEKGL010000018.1:0-16981 GCA_050012815.1 Thermoguttaceae bacterium | reverse complement strand
CCAGGATTCGGAACGAATCGCGGATCCCGTATTTGTCAATCTTAGTGATAACCTCGCGTCCTTTTCCTCCTTCAGCGCCCGCCAGGACAAATATCGCTTTTGGAAAGCGCTTAAGAACAAGCGGCGCGGAATCCACGAAATCGGCAACGCCCTTGCGCTCGGATAGAAGACCCACGAAACTGACAACTGGAATATGCGGGGGAAGATCGAACATGATTTTTTTGGGTTGGTCCATGCCCCCGGGCTTGATTTCCGGCAGCCCGGTATGCACTACGTGCAGTTTCTCTTTCTCGACATAAGGATCGAGTTGCCTTTTTACGGCCTCGGAGACCGTGACAATGCGGGATGACAGGCCGTTCATGATCCTGTAAAGGCCTTCCAACGGCATAAACGAATGCAGCACCGGATCGTCCATGAGCATTTCGTGCACGTACCAGACGTGTGGAATGCCGCAATATCGCGATGCCAAGGCCCCTTCGACGAATGCGCTGCTGTTGCTAACCGCCAGGTCGAATCGTTCCTTTTTCATTATGCGAACGATTTTGGCCACGCGATCGGCCAACCCATCGGCGAAGGCGCGATAACGGGGCCAACGTCCGACCCACCAGCGCACGGGACATAAATGCACCGGGATTCCCAGTTCTTCCATGAGTTTGCGCAGGTTTCGCTGGTGCAAACGATGTATCAGCGGTTTGGGAGGCAGTATGACCGAGAGGTCGTATTTTTCCCGATGCAATCCCTTCAAAAGATAATATAGGCAGCGCTCCGCGCCGCCGAAATAAGGCGAATGTGAAATGAAGAGCACTTTCGGTCGTGAAGCCCTCATGATTCCCCCTCCCATATAAACCCTAGGGTATGTAGCATCCTAGTTTAAACGTAATAAAGACGCCTTCAGCCAAAGCACAAAACGCCGCTTTATCCGCCTTAAGATGAATAGTTCTCGTGCAATAAGGTTTCGTGAATGTTTCCTCACGCATTGATATATTCGTATCGGGCGAGGCCGCAAAACCAAAGGATTCCGCCTGACTTTAACCAGGATATTCGTTATCTGAACGAGCGCTCCGACCGCTATATATTCCAGGAACGTCATGGCTGCCTTATGGCAATGCATGTCCGCGCATTTCCGATATATTTGCGACAAGTCCAGGCGCTCGGCCGGACCCATCCAGTATTCGCATTGATTGCAGTACCAGTCCAGTTCCGTGTAAGACTCGAAATCCTCGACACTTTCACTCCATCCGGCCGCGGACTTTTCGAAATGCACAAGCGCCGCTTCCAGTTGAGAACGCAACCGACGGAAAAAAAGTATCTGGCTTTCCGGAAGAGAGCTATCGCGTGCCCGAACGTCGAACTGATCCAGCCCGCGCAAATACGCAGCGGCCCTGAGCGCCGCCGGCGCGGTATGAATCGCCTGGCCTTGCGAGACGCCGACTGATTGTGATACGAATTCTGTCATATTATTTCCGTTTACCAGGAGCCGAATAGAGTCATCCGGCCAATTGTGGCCAGCCATGCTAGAACACGACTTGTCTGGCACAAACTTCCTTGTCTCCAAAAGGCGCGCCTCACTTTTTTCCAATCGCCCAAGCGCAGCGGGTTGAACTTATGGAGGCCTAGTTCATGGGAGTTGCCGGCGCCGAAGTCTTCGGCGTGTTTTAAGTGCCGTATGATGGTCCGCACCTCGTTTTTTCGGGGCAAGCACACAAAACGCGTCGCGGTGGCAAGAACAAAGGGTTTTATTTGTTCGGAACCATAGCCGGTCCAGCGGACGGCCTCCAAATATCGCTCGGCAAAGTCCAGTATTCCCTCCTGCAACACGGCAAGTTGCGGATTATTCTGGATTTCGAAATCCCGATCCGCCTGACCCGGCTGTTTGAGGATCGGCCGAACGGTGTCGTTGCTGTCGGCCAATCGGTAGCCCATGGCGGTGCCGTGCGGGGCCCGGGCGGCCTCCTCGAAGATCTCCAGGAATTCCAGGGGCAGGCGTTCGGCGATGGAGTAATTCCGGTAGTCGTAGAGCAGGCCCTCGGCGAATGAGGGAGAATAGTCCAGCAGGTTCGGTCCGCGGCGCCGGCCCAAATAAAATCCGAATAGTTGCGGGAAATCCTGCCGTTGGCCGAAGGCATTAATTAGATTGAACTGAATGGTGCCTTCCCAGCCCACGTCGACCAGTCCCACCTTGCGATTGCGCCCCCAGAAACCGCATTGGGCCAGGTAGGCTTCGAGTTTCGCCGCGGCGGAGCGTTGCAGCGGCGCAACCGCGCTTTGCACCCGGCTGTCCGAGAGAAATTTGCTCAGGCGCGGCTCGTCGGTCCGGCCGATCGGATCGTTCAGCGATATCCCGTATTCGGCCGCGATTGTCGCGAACGGTTCTTGCGGCAGCCCGTGAAGGCTTAACACCTTGGCAAGTCCCCCCTGTTTCATCTTCTGCACGCCGCGCTGGACCTCGCGCGGAGAAAGACGCTGCACTGAAGCCAGGGCCGTCGATTGGCGGGAAAAATACGCGTAAACCGTATTCGGCCGCTGGGCATGAGGAATCAGGCTTTGGGCGAACCGCTCGTAGATATTCTTGAAAACGAATCCTTCCCGGGCAGCGAACAATAGTTGGTGTATGCCGTATTCGCGGACCTGCTCGACCAGCCGGTGCATGGCGACGGCAAAGACCGGACCAAGAAACTGGCTGCCGTAACGGAAGAAAAAGTTGCCGTTTAGCGGATGACTTTTGAAATTCTCGCACAACGCCAGGGCGTACTTTCCTTTTGCAATGTCGCTGCTTGCCGCCGTGTGGTGAAGTTTTAGCAGACGTTCCCTGCGGCCCTGGGACGCCGGATCGGCGAAATGTATTGCACTAAGGCCGACGGCCAGTGCGGCGATATAATCGCATTCGGCATTGTCGCCGATGTGGATGGCCCGATGCGGATCTACGTGTTCCGACTCGATCCAGCGACGGAAAAGGCGGCCTGTCCCTTTGCAAACTTTTAATTCGCTTGATACGTACAGCGGCACATCGTGCGCTGGCAAACCGTTTGCCGACAAAAGGTTGCGGATCTGATCGGCGGACAGGTACATGTCGGAGGACAAAATGACCCGCTTATTCTTCCGCAAAAGCTCTTTGAATAGGCCGGCCATTTCAGGATTCGGCGCCAGCGCCTGTTGCTCCAACTGGAGTTCTTGACGTACGAAGGCATCGACGATTTCCTTTTTAATATCCGCTGATGCCGTCGCTGCCGTGCAATCGGCTATAAGCTCCTCGGCCAGAACCGCGAATTCACATTCGGCGTCGAAACCTTCTTCCACCGCAAGACGGCGGAGCCGGGTTTCAATCGTTTTTCGCCGCGCGAGGATATCATCAGGATCAAGCAGAATGTCATAAGCAGGCAGAAACTTGGATAAAAACGCCGCAGATTGCTCTTTGACAAGATCGGGAGGCTCGATTCGACGTTCCAATAGGGTATCGAATACGTCGAACGATATTACATCGAACCGATCAAGGTTATCCAACAGAAACCCGCGGAGCCTGGCGGGCGACCGGATAACCATCCGTATCTGCCTTGGCCCGCGAAGTTTTTTTACTCGGTGGAGTTGTGAGAATAATCCGTTACCGGCGCGAAACGTCATGCTGCCGAGCAAATTAATGCCCCGCGCCGTTTGCCGGATCGGTTTAAAAATAGGATGCGACACATAGAATTATGTCGGCAATAAATTGGGTAAACTTTGAGGATAAGAACGAGTTTAACGATTAGGCAGAAAACGGGCTAGAATAGCGAAACTGGGCAATATGCAGTGCTGGGTGGGCCGAGATTATTGAGTATCAGATTGCCAAAGTTAGCAAGAGTTGGGGCGGCAGTTGTACTCCCGCCCCAACATTAAGTTTTAGAATAGGCACGAAACCCATCGGCTCATTTCTTGGCCGGGACAAGGCTATCGATCAGGGCGTGCAGCTCTTCCTCGGTGATCTTCCCGTTGACGGCCAATGCGGGAAATGTGCCTTCGGGGGTTTCCAATACATATCCGGTAGGCTCCTTTTCCGGCTGATCTTTGATGGTCGCCCGCGCACTTTGCAGCAGGATTTTCGCCAGCCATGCGCTCTTTTCCTTAATGTCCCAAACTTTTATCCCGCTTGGCGAGGTGTAAACGACTTTTCCCAGTGCTTTGATATTGGGGCCAAGCATCGTGTTGTAGCTGGGCGACTGCATGAGTACCACGTGGCGATGGTCCTTTGCTTTATATGAAATGGCAAACATCCGATGCGGCGGACTGACAATGTCCAAAATGTCCGTGATCTGGCGATCACCGGCCCAAGCAGGGTCTTTGGCGAATATGTAAATGGGGAAGTCGGCCTTTTTCACCATGTTCTCGGCCGAGACGTCGGGAATTACCATGTCCGGACTAATTATAGGCGCGGCTTGAGCGTTAGCGGCGGCGGGCTGCAATTCGATTGCGGCTAGGTCCCAGCCGGGTTTTGGTTCCTTGCCGGTTTCGCTTTTGCCGCGGCGGATTATCATCAGGGATTGTCCGTCGATGAGCCATTCCATTTTCTCAATCGTATTGTTGTCTTCGCGGATGGTAAATAAGAAGTAATTGTTTTCCAATTCCTTGGGGCCTTCTTGCGCGAGGACCGTTTTCACGACGCGGCACTTTGCGCCGTCTTCGAGTGTGACTTCGCCCGCGTCGCTTACCAGAGATTTATCCTTGATGTCCAGCCCGCTTTGCAACCCGGCCGCGATGCCGAGAAACTCGGCCGGTGACCGCGGCGCCTGGAAATCCTTGGCAATCGGACGTTTTTCGACCCTCGGCGTCCCGGTCGCGGGCGTCTCCAAATTGTAAACATTGGCGCCGTCGAAGGAATTCGCAAATATCGGCTTGCCGTCTTTGCTTAAGATCCGCGCGAAGCGGCGCGTTGCCGGATCGTACCATGAATCGTCTTTAACCGTGTAGCCTTGGTTTACTTCGGCGGGAAGCGTGAGTTGGGAGAAGCGGGGTTTGCCGGTCGCATCCATGGAAACCAAGGGAAACCATCGCATCTTTGCCAATTCAGGATCGGCCATGGGCTTGACGATGATTTCGTTAATCAAATGAACTATTTCATTCCCGGAAAACAATTTATCCTCGGCGGCCGACGCCTCGGCAAGCAAACTAAACGCCGAAAGGCCTTTTTTGTCGAAATGTTTGAAGCCCCATTGGAATAGCGGCGCCAGGACGACGAGCAACGCAACGGCCATAGCCGCGATTGCCGTTAGTTTTATAACACGGCTTTTGGATACATGGACTGCTATCGGCTTGGGCCGAACAACTTGGGTGGAAGAAATGGCATGCATAATACGCTCCTTAAAATCGGCGGATGCTCGCAATCGAGCGGAAGGGGTAATAGCAGCCAATGTCTCTTTGGCCAGGGAGTACTGACGCGCACAGTCCGGACATTCCCGCACATGCCTGACCAATTCGATGCGCTCCACCTCGGTCGGCTCGGCAACGATCAGATTGTCCACAATTTCCAGGCACTGTCGGCACTGCATGCTCTTACTCCTTGTTCAGTAGGACGGATTTTAAATCCGTCTTACATTTTTGTCACATCTACCAGGCCGCGGAGTTTTTGAAAACCGTAACGCAGCCTGGAACAGACCGTGTTCAGCGGGCAATCGAGCACGGCGGCGATTTCGCTTAGGCTCAGCCCGTCGAAAACTCGCAGACGTATGGCCTCGGACTGCTCCTTGGGCAGGCGGTTAAGCCATGCTTCGGCGCGTCGCAATCCTTCGGCCGCTTGTGCAACCTGGTAGGGGTTGTCCGTGTGGGCGAGGAGATTTTCCGCGTCGACTTCTTCGCGGAACACTCCAGCATAGTTTCGTCTGCGCAACAAATCAGTTGAGGCATTGGCGACTGAACGATACAAGTACGGGCCGATTGCCGAGATGTCCGCGTATTTTGACCGGTCTGAAAAAGTGCGCGTGAAAACCTCTTGCACCACGTCTTCGGCGTCCTGGAGGTTGCCCAAGCGGCGAAACGCATAGCGAACCAGTCGGTCCGCATGGACCTCGACCAGATCCGCGATTTCGTTTTGCGATAGCGTCAAGACACACCTTCTCTTATTGCCCGACTCGTTTCGCCGGGATTTTACGTTTGCGTTTGTGTCAAGATCGGGCAGTTTAACAGGTCCGAAGCATGGCATATTCGGCCCTCCTGTCATTTATGACGAGGGCTGTGCCTGTTTTCGTCTAACTATCCGCCGCAAATTTCAAGTTTTATTTCACGTAGCGGATAAGGTCGTGTAATTGTTATCATTAAGAGTACGATCTAACTCTTCGCCATGCAACTGGTTACGACAAGTCCGCGACTCGACTTCAAACAAGCCGACGAAAAGGGGAATGGGGCGGATATCTCCCGGTCCACTGACTAGGAAAAAGGAACTTGGTTTCAACTACGACGCCGACGCCTTTGCTTACCCGGATTCAGAAATGTTATTTTTTCTTTGCGTCGCGGAAATCAGGCGACTGGGCTAGAGTGAAGAGAACTACCTCCTCGCCGGTTACGGTGCTGATATCGTGGTGCATGGTCAACGCCTTGACGCCGGTGACCTCCTGGACCATCGCTTCCAGGACTGGACGGGCCGTTTCGATCAGATGGGTCCGTACCTGCTTCAACAGGTCCCTTCCCTTATCGGCCGTAAGCGATTTGACCAGTTGCTGTTCGGCGGCCGTCAAAACGCCTTGAAGGCGGACAACGAGCAGATCGCCAAGCAGGTAGGTGTGAATCTCCTTGGGTCCCCGGCCCATGTAATCCTGTTCAAAGCGACTAATTCCTTCACAAATGACGGCTTCGATTTCTCCTTGCGTTTTCATAGCGACCTCGCTATCGCACCCGTTGACGGTTGTAGGACTACATGGACGAAAACCTCCATTTATCAGCATAACCTTAGCCATCAAATCTCCAATAATCTAGATAAATGATATCAATTGTGGAATAAATTACCAAGTACAGATCAAAAATCCACGATTCATGGGTCCAAGTTGGCAGTCGTGGTGAACATAACATCATAACAGCAAAGAACTTAACAGTTGTCGGCCTCTACCAAAAGCACCAAGTTTAGCCCATGGACCAGATCCTATTGACTTCCCTGTGCTGAACCTTACACTTATATTACAGGTGGAGCAGGGACGGACTTGAATGTGGCTCCGCAATAGAGATTTGATGTCGTCGGACGACTAGATGAATAGCAACCCGGCCTTGCCGGGGGGCTCGATGACGAGTAAGCCGACGTGGTCGAATACCCGAGGGTGTTCGACCACGTCGGTTTTTTTTTGGCTTCACGAAAGCGACGAATGAAGGAGTAATCCCATGGAAAACTTAGATTCGACCGTGGCGCGTCGGATAGCCCAAGTGGCGAGCGCTTTCGAGCAGCAGCGATCGGGCCGCGCGCCCAAATCGGTGACCGTGGTCCTTAGTGAGAACACACTGGTAATCACGCTGCACGGCACCTTGACGCCGGCCGAGAAGGCCCTGGCCAAGAGCCCGGAGGGCGCCGCCCAGGTGCAGGAGTTCCATAAACAATTGTTCAATAACACCGCCGACTCGCTGCGCCAGGAGATCAAGAGAATCACCGGGGTGGAGGTAACCGAAGCGGCTGCTGAAGTCGAGCCGACTACCGGCACCGTGGTAAAGGTGTTCACGACCGGCACTGTGGTGCAGGTGTTCCTGTTGGCCAGCGACGTGCCCGCCGACAGTTGGAGCGGGAATGAATTAGGCAATCAACCATTAAAAACGGAGGTTTAAACATGTTAGTCTTATCGAGGAAAAACCAGGAATCGGTGGTGGTCGGAGGATCCGATGGCTTCCATCGCATACTCAAGGTAACGGTTCTCAAAATTATAGGCGGGAGAGTAAAACTGGGCTTCGAGGTCGATCCCAGCGTCCCCGTCCATCGCGGGGAGATTTGGGAACGAATCCGCGTCAGCGAGCGGCTAGACAGCCCGACGGAAAACCTTGCAATGCCGGTTGCCTGACACTTTGATTTCGGTCGGCAGAATTGTCGGGCAGAGGCGTACTTGAGAAACAATACATGAAACCGCTTTTTGCGTTCGACAATTTTTGAAAGGGGAACAGAAATGTACACTATTTTGATCGTGCTTTTGATTCTGATGCTCCTGGGATCGCTGGGTACGTTGCCCACGTGGCCTCACAGCAGAAACTGGGGTTATTTCCCCAGCAGTGGGCTTGGATTGATTGTAGTAATCCTGCTCATCCTGCTGTTGATGGGACGCATCTGATCGCCAATGCCGAGAATGTGACGGGGCGTGTGGCACGCCCAGAACGAAGTGATGGGCGTGGAATTGATTGAACAAGTCCTTCGTTCATAAGAATGCACCACACGACACAGTGACATGCCAAAAGATTACGGCAGCCACGCCCTTCGTACCTCAGGGCGTGCCACCCGACGGGTTTTGGTACAAACAATCGAGAAAGGATTAATTAATGAAGACTCTATTTGGTGTAATAGTTCTGCTCCTGATAGGCATCATTTGCGTGGGATTTTATCAGGGTTGGTTCCATATTACGACACACAGCACGGGCCAAAAATCAAGTGCTACAGTCACTGTGGACAAAGACAAAATCAAAGCGGATGAGGGAAAGGTCAAGGAAAAGATGGGAGAGTTAGGACAAAAAGCGAAGGAAAAAACCGGCGACCGGTCCGGCATGGTTACAGAATAGGAACGCCGACCCTGATTCTGCGCTGGAGACAGTTGTGGGTCTGATCGCTTTGTGGTGATGGGTGCTTGGCGGCTCCAGCCGCCTGAAACAAAGTTGTGCTGTTGAGATGGTAATTACAGGCTTGTTGGTATTGTGCTAACTGAGCCCAGACTTTTCTGAAGGAGATCTGGTCATGTTACATTTAGCTGTTGTTTTTCTGGTCATCGCTCTGATTGCAGCCTTTTTCGGCTTCGTAGGAGTGGCAGGCCTCGCGTGGGAAGGGGCGAAGATTCTCTTTGTAATCTTCATCATCCTCGCGGTGCTGTCTTTCCTGGGCCACGGGTTTAGAAGGAGACATTTCTGGGGATAATGGGGGTTTATAGGGGCCAGAAAAAGGGGATTTGATCACGGCCCGATCTCCTTGGTTGTTGATGTTGGCCGTACTGTTTGCGGCTTTATGGTGCGAGCAAAACTCTGTTTTTCAGACGCCAGAAAACCGCACGAGTAGTGAATAACGTTCTTTTGCAAAGGAATTTAAGTATGACTGTTGGAATGATTTTCTTCGTGATAGCAGCGATAGTCCTTTTTATTGGCGGTATTGGGTCAACGATCGTCCCAAATCCTGTCATTTGGGGACTGTTCTGTATTGCTCTCGGTTTACTCCTGGGCGAATACGATTTAGGCTTTAAACGCCGCCGATAAGCCGCCCCCATCATTTCCGGTCTGATCGACAACCTGTTACGACAACAGCCTCTAGGAAAATGAGTAAAAGGAGTTACAATATCTTGGGTGGCAAGACATACGTGGCGAAGGGCCGATTCAAGGAAGCCGGCCGGCACACTGACGGGCAACGATAAGCTTCGCGAGGAAGGAAAGACCAGTCAGGCGGTCGGCAAGACTGAGCAAGCAGTCCAAAAGGCAGTCGCCACGGTCGAGAGCGCCGTGAAAAAAGTTTTCGAGTGAAAGGAACCTCTTTTTTTAAAGGAAAATCGCATGAAAGGTGACGAACGGGTGATCAAGAAGCTCGACGAGTTGTTGAGCGACGAGTTGACGGCCATTAACCAGTACATGGTCCATTCGGAGATGTGCGCCAACTGGGGCTACGATCGGCTGCATCAAGCCGTGGAAAAACGCGCAAGGCAAGAGATGCATCACGCCGAGTCATTGATCGCTCGGATCATTTTCCTCGAAGGAACCCCAACGGTCAGCCGGTTGAACCAGCTCCACATCGGCGCGGACGTGCCAAAACAGATTCAATCGGATAGGGAAGCGGAGTTGCACACGAACAGCATGTACAATGAGGCCATTCACCTTGCGGACGAAGCCAAGGACGCCGCAACCCGCGACCTCCTCGAATCGATTGTGAAGGAGGAAGACGCGCACGTCGACTGGCTCGAAGAACAATTGGATCAAATCGCGCAAATGGGCGTACCATTGTATCTATCCACGCAGACCAACGCGTAGCTCCTCCACAAGGCTCACCCTCACATAAACCCAGGACTGATGTCGTGCGCCATGTTTACCAAGCGAGCGATGCGAGACGGCAAGCATGTATGAAGGCGAGGCGAGACTAGCGGAATTTTTTCCCCGTCAGTCGTTCGTAGGCCTCGACGTACTTTTCCCGGGTTTTGGCCACCACGTCGTCGGGCAAGGACGGCGGGGGACTGTTTTTATCCCAGGTGGTCGCCGAGAGCCAATCGCGCACGAACTGCTTATCGAACGAGGGCTGGCCGCGGCCCGGGGCGTATTGATCGGCCGGCCAGAAGCGCGAACTGTCGGGCGTGAGCGCCTCGTCGATCAGAATTAACTCGTCGCCGATTTGGCCGAACTCGAATTTCGTGTCGGCGATGATGATCCCGCGCTGCAAGGCATAATCGGCGCCGCGTTTGAATATGTCGATGCTGCGGCGGCGGAGTTCTTCGGCCAGGCCGCGGCCCACGATCTCGACCATCCGATCGAATGAAATGTTTTCGTCGTGCCCGGCCGACGCCTTGGTCGAAGGAGTGAAAATGGGTTCCGGCAGGCGTGCGCTTTCGGTCAATCCGGCGGGCAAAGCGATGCCGCAGACCGTGTCGCTTTTGCGATATTCGCTCCAGCCCGACCCGGCCAGGTATCCGCGGACCACACATTCGATGGGCACGACCTCGGTCTTGCGGCAGAGCGTGGTGCGTCCGGCCAGTATCCGGCGGTCGATTGCCGGCGGCAAATCCATCCGCTCCACGTCGGTCGTTATAAGGTGGTTCGGCACGCCAAGCCGATCGAACCAAAAGGCCGAAATCTGCGTGAGCACACAGCCCTTGTCCGGAATGCCCGTGGGAAGAACCCAGTCGAATGCGCTCAGCCGGTCGGTGCTCACAAGCAACAGCCGGTCGCCAAGATCGTAAACGTCGCGGACCTTGCCGCGGCGAACGGGCAGTCCGGGAATAGATGTTTCGCGAACGACGGTAGTGGTCATAAGTGGTTAGTGGGGAGTTGTGGTAACAAAATAAACAGGCCAAATCAGGAGGGCCGGACATTCTTGTCTGGCCCGGAAAAGGACAGGCAAAAATGCTTATCCTCCTCTTTAAAAGACAGGCAAGAATGCCTATCCTCCTCATTAAAAATGGTAAATATACCCCTGAAGGTCCTTTTTGCCTAGCGGGTGCGGGCGTCTTGAGAATGACGATTGGATTCGTTAAATTGGATAAGAATCGATAGTATTCCACCAGCGAAAAATAAACAGGGGATCTTATATTCATGGGCCTGATGCGATTTCATCCATACCCGCCGGAACGCATCACGGACGAAATGGTCCGGCAGGCCTATTTATCGGGGATTGATCGGGTTGCCTGGCCTGTGCGGACTACTTTTGAAAACGGCATGTTGCTCATGCACCGGGCGGTATCCGAATCGGCAAATCTCCATATCCCCTGGCCGTTGGAGGGGGTCGGCCAACTGATCTTTACCACCGCCAGCCTAATGGAGCAAGAGAGCCCTTATCTGCTGCCTCTGGAACTCGCCCGGGGAACCGTCAGCCAACTGGCCGATCAGCTTTTCGAATGGAAATCGATAGGGCTTTTAGTCCCCGATGCACTCAATGCCCTGGTATCGGAGTCCATTGGGCAATTGTCCGCGGCCGCGATGGTGCAAGACGATCCGGCTGCGTCGGCCGTCTTGGCCGAAAAGGTCCTCCACACCGCCGTCGAGGCCGCTAATCAGTTGGCGGCCGTTTACGTCGAACAGGCGTTGGCGATTCGACGGCGCGGCGAGGGGAAGCTTACAAGTTTTTTAGGGGCCGATCTGGGGACGAACAAGCTCGATAATTACACGGCTCGGCATTTTCTCCAGGCATTCAACGCCGCGAACGTTCCGGTATGCTGGCGCGACGTGGAAGCCGTCGAGGGGCACTACGATTGGAGCGTCTGCGACAAACAGATCGAATGGTGCCGCGCGCATAATTTGCACGTAAGCGCGGGGCCGCTTTTACCCTTTAACGTCCATTCCCTGCCCGATTGGCTTGCCCTGTGGGAAGGCGACTTCGACAATTTATTGATATTTTTCGCGGATTATATCCGCACGGTGGTGGATCGCTATCGCGGCAAGGTCGATATGTGGCTATGTGCCGGCCAGGTGAACACGGGCGAAATTCTGTCGCTTATGGAAGAAGATAAATTGCAATTGGTGGCATCGGCCATCGATATCGTCCGCACCGGCGATCCGGATACGCCGGTCGTGGTGTCGTTCGATCAACCTTGGGCTGAATACACCAGCCGCAGCGAAGTGGATTTTCCGCCATTGCACTTTGCCGACGCACTCATCCGCTCCGACCTGGGCCTTTCCGGCGTGATGCTGGAGATCAACGTCGGTTATTATCCCGGCGGCACCTTGCCTCGCAATCCCCTGGAATTTAGCCGGCAATTGGACGCCTGGAGCGTGTGGGGCCTGCCCTTGTGGTTGTCCATCTGCGCGCCCAGCGTCTGCGATGCCGATCCAATGGCGCATCGCAATGTAAAACTGCCGCCCGGAACCTGGACGCCCGCCGCTCAACGGGCCTGGGTTGCCCGATATGTGCCCTTAATGCTGGCAAAGTCCGGCGTGCAAGGCGTGATCTGGAACCAATTGCACGACAGCCGGCCGCACGAATTTCCCTACGGCGGATTGTTCGACCTGCGCCGCCGAGCCAAGCCCACCTTGAACGCCCTGGTCTCCCTGCGCCGGGTGTTATTGAAATAAATAATTTTACGTCAATAAGTAAAACTTTTGGGAAAATATTCCGGAAAAAGTGATTGACAAGACATGTAAATTTGATATATTTCGGGAATCTGGGGAATATGCAATCTTAGAATCTTCTTTTTTGGGCAAATGTGATTTATCACCAGGAGATTAGTGTATTTCGTGATAAAAATTCAAATCCTAGATTTTATCGGAAAAGGAGGATCCAAAAACAGCAAATTGGCAAATAATGATAATTTGAAATGACGCGCGAGCGTCAAGTAACTGCTTCAGAGAAAACGACCACCTGAGTTCTCGGACTCTTGAATCAGAAAAGCAGTGCTTGGCTTGAGCGCCCCGTTTGGGGCGTCGGCCAGGTGCTGTTTTCTGATGCCCCTGGTCGGGGTTCTCTGAACAGCCCTAGGTTCGGCGCTCCTTTTTTGTTGGGGGCTTTTTCCGGGGCTTTTTGAACCTTGGATTATATTATGAAAAATGCCCGCATGTTTTAAAAGTGATAACCTATTATCATCAGAAAGGGCGGAAACATGTGGTTCTTTCAGAACAAACGCAAGGGCGCATCTATTACACGCGGACGGAGATTGACTTTCGATAAACTTGAGGACAGGAATTTGTTGTCTATTACATATCCCGTCGATCCGAGCGCGGTTTATGTTGACGGCGGAACTTTGACCGCGAATTATATTCCCGTGGATAATCTAACCATAGGCTCAGATGCCACTGTAAACCTTACTCAGCTTCCTGATAATCCTACGGAAGACATTAGCATCAAGAATGCGACAAACAATGGGTCTTTGAATATCACGGGCGGCGATAAAACCATAGGCACGATATCAGGCACGGGCAATACGACCGTTTCCGACGGGACAACTTTAACCGCCACATCCATAACCCAAAACACATTGACAATCGGTGCGGGCGCTACTCTTACGATTGCCGCGATACCTGGCGGCCCAGAATCTACGTCTACAAGCACAACCGGATCGACCCCCGCGTCGTCAGACATGTCGGCCACGATGGACGGCGGCACATTGACTTATAACAGCGACGCTTTGCCTAATTTATCTACAGTCAATGATCCGGTTCTTGTCTGTACCGATCCGCCGGATACTGTAAACGCTTGGCGTAGTACGACCACTACGACGGGCGGAGATCAAATTCTTTATGATGTTTTTGGATTCGATGGGAGCGTTGCTTCACGTGATTCCGACCCTTCAACTTGGCCAACCTACGATCCGAATAGTCCCGATACTCGCACGCTGGGGCCATTGACTGTTTATAAAAATCGATTCGGTCAAACCATAGCCGCTGAACAATCTTATCAAGATTTGGCATGGAATGGCACTGTTACAAATTATACTACTTCCGCGGCAGTCCAATGGGATGCTGATGGAAATGAGACATTTTATGGTGAAGATGCCGTAAGCAGTATTACACCGGAGTCAAATGCCTTGGTTGTAATTCCTTCAAATCAAGGCGTTGTCACTAATTCATCTTATAACAACCAACAACTTGCCGAGATAAAGATTAATGATGGCGGGGTTGAACAATCCGATGTACATAATTATGGTTCGCAATTACAGATTGAAATTGGCGGCAATACATATACATTTCCCAATACATCTTCAGCATCAACGACTGAATCAGATGATTCAAATACGATGGCTCAGCCAACTACTGATATAAAACGTCCAGGATATGTAGAAGGGGTTGCTTATGGAACAAGCTGGTTTGATTCTACAGCGGCTAGTTTAAGGGGTTCTACTCCTTCGGGCGATTGGGGGCAACCGGCTAATAGCTCTTTTGGCAATGTAAAATGGAGTAACAGTGCTCATACTGTTGATATTTTAGTAGGGTTATTGCCGCCTAAAGGTAGATTCAATTGCAACACATTAATGTCGTCAGATATTTCGCCGAATGCGGGAGCTTATAAATTATGGGCACAGAATTGGACCCCTGGAACACAAATAACTGTCCAGATTTATGTGCAGATAACCATGATATTGTTAGCAAATCCATCGGGTCTAGCAAGCGGAAATATAAATTGGACTGTTTATGAGGGAAGTTCACGTGAGGTCAACTACAATGATAATATTGGTGTTCCTCCCTCTACTCCACTTTCTAACGGCATATATGATTCTGTTACCGATGAATTTTCGGTATTAGTTGATGTTACTACAGATTCCAATGGAAAGGCGAATATTGTTGATATTGAGCCGCGTATGGCCAATGATGGACCAGGAACAGTGATATTTTTTGAAACAATAATGTGGAGTCCATATGTATGGCCTTCATCCTCCATAAATATTTTGACATCAGATTCTAAATCCATCGATTCTCAAATTGCTTTTGCGCCTCCTTTAAATATCAAACCAAATATTGATGCCAATTCAATTTTAAATTCCAATTCAATTTTAGAAGATAAATATTTGGCTAATCCTGAATCTGATACTAAATCCGTTTTTCGGCATCGACAGTATACAAATATTGATATTATTAACAACACTTCACAAACAATAATACGAGATAATGTTTGTGAATATCCTTCTCAAGACACAGACTTGGTTGTCAGTCCTCCGTCATGGTATCATGGATTGAAAATAAAACTCCTTGAACCTTTATTTGTGGGTTTAATATGAAAATAATAATTGCAAGTATTCTTTCAATAATTTTTATGGGCTGCCAGAACACTGAATATAAAGACAGATTACAATTAAATTGTATTTCCTCTAAAATGATGTATAATAGAGACTCACTCAATACAATACCCAACAATATAACCGATAAAGATGGCAAACCCTTGCTGAGCTGGCGCGTGTATTTGCTCAGATATGGAACGCCGGAAGAATTACACCTTTATAAACAATTTCATTTGGACGAGCCTTGGAATAGTCCGCATAACCTGAAAGTGGCCCAAACCGTTCCATATTATTATTTGGATCCCAAAGGTCCGAAATGTGCGAACGTTCCCGCAAATAAATCAGATACAATTCTTATGCGCATGGACCCACAAAAAAAGAATTATACGCCTTATCTAGGCGTTGCCGGTACTACTGCGGCATTCCGGCCGGGCAAGCCTAGACAGATTGATAAAAAAGATCAACGTGCCGCAATCATGGTTGTGGAAAAATCAGATGTATTGTGGAGCGAGCCGCGCGACATACCATTAGAACAGGCTAAAAAGGGCGACACCTTGCGCTGGTATGGAAATGAAACTCAATATTTAGACGCCTGTGAGACACCGAAACTATGGAAAAAAGACATAGCGTCCGGAAAGTGGGAAGGTCAGCCAAAATTTGAATATGAAGCGGATGAATAATAACCTCTTTCGCTATATTTCCGCCTTACTTTGTCGCGCCGGGCAACGTCTGTGGCCGGTCGAGCGTCAGGCCATCGACGATCTTAACGGGCAATGACTCGATGCGCACTTCGGCTGGCGACAAACACTCGCGCGTGGCTTTCAAAGTGATTGTGCCCGGCGTGGGTGTTGAGCGGATAAATACCCGATTCACGCCGCATTCTGTGCTAAGATACTTGTTGTTAATCGAGCCGGGAATGCCGCTGTTATATCCTCCGCGCCAAATGGCCGGCCCGGAAATCTCAAAATCCACTCGGGCCTCGTCGGTCGGGCAGCGCCGGCCTTGGGCGTCCACCGCCTCGAAATCGACAAAAGCCACGTCCGATCCGTCGGCCAGCAGGCCCTTGGGCCCGGTATGCACGGTGAGTTTAAGCGCCTTGGCCGCGCCGGCGGTTGTTAGCTCATGCTCGCAGACCGTTTTTCCGTCCTTGATTCCCAAAACCTTGAGCGTTCCCGGCTCGAAAGCCACGTCCTTGAAGGTGTAGATGTATCCGTTGGCAGGCTCGCTCGATTTGCCCTTGGATACGCCATTTACAAAAAGTTCGACCGAATCCACGTGATTGGCCGCCGCGTACACGGTTTTTTTGGTGTCGGCCGGATAAGTCCAGTGCCCGATGATATGGATGTCCGGCTTCTCGTTTTGCATTACCCGATGAAGGAAGTAGATTTGCTTGGGCAGGCGCACGGCATCTACCTTTCCGCTGGTGCGGCAGACTTCGCTTGAAGCCTGCC
>JBEKGL010000017.1:0-22771 GCA_050012815.1 Thermoguttaceae bacterium | reverse complement strand
TCGAGGCTTGGCCCCAAAGATATTCCCTTGGGCAATGCGGATATAGCCATGTCCTTTTGCATAATCCATAGACATAAACAAATTCCCGTTTTTTCCCAAGATCAATTCCAAAAAACTAAACTATTACGATTAAATAAATCAATGTCGTGATTTCATCTCGGAGCCGGGCCATGTCGGCCCGGTACAATCGGGGCGACACGCCCCGGCTCTGACTTTTCTTATAAAAAATCTTACTTCCAATTAAAAATTATTTTTCGATCCAAACCACGCCGTCGGCGATTGATGTTATCACGCCGTCGATGGAGGCGTGGACCGGAGCGCCTAGGGCCGGCTTGCCGTTGACTACCGGCGGTTGGCCGACTAACTGGCCATTTTTCACCCGATCGCCGACCTGAACCACGGACTCGCAAGGGGCGCCGATGTGTTGTTTCAGTTTAATCCCGACTTTGTCGGCGGCAAGCAATGTATCTTTTAGCGGCCCGACGTTGCGGAACTGACGCAGCCCGAGCTTGTTCATCAATCGGGCCATGGGGGCCTTGCGATTGGCCATGTGCAACTCGGGGCGCCGGGGATTGAAGGGCGGATTTTCCCAGCGTTTTTTCTCCGCCGCCAGTCGCCGCTTGTTTTGGGTGCAAACGTTTTTCGGGTCCAAATCCTCGGGACAGGAATACAGGCTGCACAAGTTGCACTCGCAGCAGAACTGCGTGCCCACAACGTTGGCCTCGCCCACCAGATTAAAGCCCAGGCTGCGCATGGCCGCGTGGGGTTCGATGGGATGTCCGAGCAACCAGCGCGGGCAGAGTTCGGTGCAAAAACTGCACTGATCGCAGGCGCTTCGGCCTATTCGGGCGATCTGTCGCCAGTCCTGGCGCCGGCGGCGAACCACCACGTGATCGCCGGGCAATACGATAATCCCGCCGGTGGTCTTATCGACCAGTGCCTGGTGATTCTCTTCCAAGTAGCCCATCATCACTCCGCCGACCATGAAATTCGGGTCGGGAATAGTCGGTCCTCCAGCGGCCGCCACGCACTCGGCCAGCGTTATGCCCACGGGCACGCGAAGCGTAACCGGCTCGGCCACGGCCCCGGCCACGGAAAGAAATTTTTCGGTAACAGGTTTTTCTGCCGCTTGGGAAACGTTAAGCGCGGTTTCCACGTTCATCACCACCGCACCCACGTTCAGTGGAATTCCACCGGGCGGAATCACTCGGCCGAGCACGTCGTAGACCAGGATGAATTCATCGCCCGCCGGATAAGTATCCCTGAGCGGCGCCACGTCCATGTTCGACGGCAACTTGGCTCGCAGCAGATCGATCACGTCGCGGTACTTTTCCTTGATGCCGATCATGCCGCGCTCGGCGCCGAGGAGTTTCATGCCGGCGGCCATGCCTTCGACGACAGCATCGGCGAATTCGCGCAGCACTTCTTTATCTTTATGCAGCAAGGGTTCGCACTCGGCGGCGTTCAGCAACAGCGAATCCGCTTTTCCGCTGAGTTTCACGTGCGTGGGAAAGCCCGCGCCTCCGGCGCCGACAACTCCCGCCTCGGCGACATCTTGGACCGTAATCTGGACCATATTAAATTGCTTGATCTCGGGTATGGCAATATCTTCAAACCTTCAATTATAGCTTGAAATTAAGAACGCCGCCCCCCGCCGGGAGAGGGTTAGTGTGAAAAAAATCTTCACAAAAGCGCAAATTTTTCTTTCTTCCCGCAGGGGTCTCTCACACTTCAGGCCGCTGATATAAAATGAAGCCTTTAGCAAGCGGCATAATCTGTAAGATAAATCATTTGCTGTTATCTTTGTGCCATATTGAACGATCGGAAAATTTCATGCAACATTCGGCAGTTAAGCACGTACACGTGATCGATTCCCACACCGAGGGCGAGCCTACCCGGATCGTTATCGAAGGCGGGCCGGATCTGGGTTCAGGCCCTTTGGCCGAGCGCCGCGAACGCTTCCGCAATTTGCACGACGACTTTCGATCGGCCGTGGTCAACGAGCCGCGGGGTTCCGACGTGCTGGTAGGCGCTTTGCTATGCACTCCTGATGATCCTACTTGCACGGCCGGCGTGATTTTTTTCAACAACGTCGGTTACCTGAACATGTGCGGCCACGGCACCATAGGGCTGATGGTTACGCTAGCGTATCTGGGCCGTATCCAACCCGGCGAACATCGCATCGAGACCCCAGTGGGCGTTGTAACCGCCTGGTTACATCCTTCCGGCGAGGTGACCGTAAAAAACGTGCCCGCTTACCGGCTGGCCCAAGGCGTGAAAATCGACGTGCCCGGCTACGGTCCGATTACCGGCGACGGGGCCTGGGGCGGCAACTGGTTTTTTTTGGTGGGCGATCACGGGCTGGAGTTGAGTAGGAAAAACCTCGATCAATTGACCGACTGCACATGGAAGATCAGGCAAACGCTTAACGGCCGAAAAATCACGGGTGCAAATGGGCAGGAGATCGATCACATCGAACTTTTCGGCCCTCCCACCCGGCCCGATGCCGACAGCAAGAATTTCGTGCTTTGTCCGGGCAAGGCTTACGACCGCTCGCCTTGCGGCACCGGCACCAGCGCCAAACTCGCCTGCCTGGCGGCCGACGGCAAACTCCGGGAAGGCCAGGTGTGGCGCCAGGAAAGCATAATCGGCGGCATGTTCGAAGGTTACGTGAAAATCGAAGACGGCAAAATTGTCCCTCATATCAAGGGATCGGCCTACGTCATTGCCGAATCGACGTTGTTGCTCGATCCACGCGACCCATTAAACACCGGTATTCGAGGATGAATTCCACGACCCATGACGTAGTGGTTGTCGGAGCGGGCATTGTCGGGGCGGCTTGCGCACGGGCTTTTGCGCGCGAAAAAATGAGCGTTGTGCTGATCGAGTCGAACATTGTGGGCGGGGGCGCGACCGCGGCCGGCATGGGGCACGTCGCCATGATGGACGACAGCCCGGCACAATTCGCCTTGACCAATTACTCGCAACGTCTCTGGCACGAACTGGCCGACCAATTTCCCCAAGATTGCGAATGCGACAACTACGGCGCGCTGTGGGTCGCGGCCGACCAGGAAGAAATGGAAGCCGTTTGGCAAAAAAAGAAATTTTACACCGACCACGGAGTTGCCGCCGAGGCATTGGACGCTGCCGCGCTTGCCGAGGCGGAACCGAATCTGCGTCCGGGCATGGCCGGCGGATTGCTCCTGAGGGGCGATCTGGTTGTTTATCCGCCCTGCGTGGCACGTTGGTTGATTGAAAGGGCTTGCGAACAAGGCGCACGCCTGCAAACCGGCGTTGCGGCAAGAGAAATCGGCGACGACGGAGTCTGGCTGAGCGACGGCTCGATGCTCTCGGCGGGCATAATAATCAATGCCGCCGGAACCTGGGCCTCCGAACTTACGCCCGGCTTGCCCATCCGGCCGCGAAAAGGGCATCTGGTCGTCACCGACCGTTATCCCGGATTTCTCCGCCATCAACTGATCGAATTGGGATACCTGAAAAGCGCCCATTCCGTGTGTGCCGATTCGGTGGCCTTTAACGTGCAGCCCAGGCCCACCGGGCAAGTGTTGATAGGATCGTCCAGGCAATTCGACGATAGCACCACTGTGGTCGATTGGAACATTCTGGCCCGGATGATCGCCCGGGCACGGGAATACATGCCTGCGCTGGCGGAATTGTCGGCAATCCGCATCTGGACCGGATTTCGCGCGGCCACGCCCGACAAACTACCGCTTATCGGACCACATCAGGATTACAAGCGCGTGTATCTGGCCGCGGGCCACGAGGGGCTGGGCATTTCCACGTCCCTGGGCACGGCCGAAATCCTTGTGGACCGGATCCTTAATCGCCCCACGGCGATTCCTTTTGAACCTTACTTGCCGTCACGCTTTAGCAACGGGAAAAATCATGGGCAATGAAATAATTGTTCGGGTAAACGGAAAACCCGTTTCGGTGCCGGAAGGGAGCACGGCTTCGGCGGCCATCGCCCTGGCCGGCGTGTCGTGTTTCCGCAAGTCGGTCTCAGGCTCGCCGCGCAGTCCTTTGTGCGGCATGGGAATTTGTTTCGAATGCCGCGCGACCATCGACCGGCGCCCGCACCGGCGAAGCTGCCAAACCGTTTGCCGACAGGGAATGGAGATCCAGACCGATGAAGCCTAGTGATTGCTACGACGTGTTGATTGTCGGGGCCGGTCCGGCCGGCATTGCGGCGGCTTGCCGGGCGGCCGGCGCTGCGCGATACGTGGGGCTAATCGACGACAATCCAACGCCCGGCGGTCAAATCTGGCGCGGAGGCCGGGAACAACTCGAAACCCGGCAAGCTCGGACCTGGTTCGACAATCTGGCCCGGGCAAACGTGGAAGTCCGCATCGGCGTCCAAGTCGCGGCCCAACGGGAACCCGGCATCCTGTGGGCCGAAACGGAGCAAGGCCCTTGCGAATTGGCATACAAAAAATTGATCCTCGCCACAGGGGCGCGGGAGCGATTTCTGCCTTTTCCAGGCTGGACCCTGCCCAACGTCATGGGCGCGGGCGGATTGCCGGCCCTGATAAAATCGGGATATCCCATCAAAGGCAAAAAAGTCGTTGTTGCCGGCAGCGGACCGTTGTTGTTGGCCACGGGCGCGCACCTGCGAACCCACGGCGCCGATGTCAAGCTGATCGCCGAACAAGCCCCCTGGTCCAGGCTCGTCGGTTTCGGCATGGCCCTGCCGCTGCTCAGTCCGAGCAAGGTGATCCAAGGAGCCGGCTATAAGTGCAAGCTCTTTTGGGTCCGTTACCTGGCAAATTGCTGGCCCGTGGCCGCGCACGGCGAAACGAAATTGTCCGGCGTCACCTTCCGCTCCGGAGATAAGACCTGGGAGGAAGAATGTGATCTATTGGCTTGCGGTTTCGGATTCGTTCCCAATCTGGAACTGCCCATGCTCTTGGGCTGCCAAATCGAAAATGGCGCGGTCTGCGTGGACCAGTGGCAGGAAACCTCGATGGGCGGGGTATATTGCGCCGGCGAACCCACGGGCATAGGCGGCGTGGATCAGGCTTTGATCGAAGGCCAAATTGCCGGCCATGCGGCCGTGGGCGAACTGGACAAGGCCGCAAAACTATTTCCCGCCCGGAAAAGAGCGCATCGTTTCGCCCGGGCCATGAACCATGCCTTTGCCTTGCGCGAGGAATTGAAAAACCTTGCCGCTTTCGATACAATCGTTTGCCGCTGCGAAGATGTAATCCGTGCCCGGATCGAGAAATACGATTCCTTCCGTGCGGCCAAATTACACACCCGTTGCGGCATGGGAGCTTGCCAAGGCCGAATATGCGGCTCCGCCGCGGACTTTCTCTTCGGCTTTAAGCCCGAAGCCGTTCGCCCGCCGATCTTTCCCATAACTCTTAAAAACTTACCATCGAAAGGACAGTCATGACTCTAGCAATGGAAAAAATCGCCGTTCAAAAAGCGGCCGCCGATTTAAAGATCCGAACCCAGGCTTTCATCGGCGGAAAGTACGTCGATGCGGTTTCGGGAAAGACCTATGTTTCCGAAAATCCCGCCAACGGAAAAGTCCTTGCTAACATCGCTCAGTATCTGATCGAAAAACACGACGCCGAACTGGCGCTGCTGGATACCCTGGATGCGGGAAAACCCATCGTCGACTGCATCAACATCGACTTGCCCGACGCGGTCGTCACCTTCCGCTGGCACGCCGAGGCCATCGACAAACTCAACTACGAGGTAACGCCCACCGGGCAGGAGCACGTGGCCATGATCGTCCGCGAGCCGATCGGCGTGGTGGGTTGCGTCGTGCCTTGGAATTTTCCGCTTTTGATGGCGGCCTGGAAATTGGGCCCCGCCTTGGCCACCGGCAACAGCGTGATTCTGAAGCCCGCCTCGCAAACATCGCTCAGCGTCATACGCCTGGCCGAACTGGCCAGCGAAGCCGGTCTGCCCGACGGCGTGCTCAACGTGATCCCAGGTCCGGGCGGAGTAGTGGGCCGGGCCATCGGAATGCACAAGGACGTGGACGCCGTGGCCTTCACCGGATCGACCGAAGTCGGACGCATGTTTCTCGAGTATTCGGCCCAATCGAACATCAAGCACATCATGCTTGAATTAGGCGGGAAAAGCCCCCAAGTGATAATGGACGACTACGCCGATCTGGACGCCGCGGCCCAACACATTGTTAACGCCGCCTTCTGGAACATGGGCGAAAATTGCAGCGCGGGCTCACGGCTTATCGTCCATAAAAACATTCACGATAAGTTGATGGAAAAGGTGATTGCCGTGTGCAAGACCTGGCCGGTGGGCGATCCGCTGGATCCCGCCGTCCGCGTCGGACCGATGATCGGAAAAGGGCAAATGGACAAAGTCCTCGAATACATCGAGGCGGGCAAGGCCGAGGGCGCTAAGCTCATCCTGGGCGGAAAACAGGTCCTCAAGGACACCGGCGGATATTACATCGAACTGACCATCTTCGACAACGTCCGCAACGATATGAAGATCGCCCAGGAAGAAATCTTCGGTCCGGTTCTCTCGACCATCACATTCCGCGACGAAGACGAGGGCGTGGCCATAGCAAATGACACCAACTACGGGCTGGCGGCATCGCTTTATACCGATAACCTCAATCGCGCCCATCGCATGGCCCGGGCCATTCAAGCCGGCACGGTTTCGGTGAATTGCTATTCCGAAGGCGATATAACCACTCCCTTCGGCGGCTACAAGGAATCGGGTTTCGTGGGCCGCGACAAGTCGATCCACGCCCACGACCAATACATGCAACTTAAAACCATCTGGATGCAACTCTCGAAATAGGAGATATTTTTGTGGCTGAAAAATTTCACGGACTATTCCCGGCATTGGTCACTCCCATGACGGCCGATGAACAAGTCGATCATAAAACTCTGGCCGATTTTATCAATTACCTGATCGATGAAGGCGGCGTGCACGGAATTATCCCCTTGGGCAGCACGGGCGAATACTACGCCCTTTCGGCCCAGGAACGCTCGGAGGTGCTGAAAACCACGATCCAAACCGTTGCCGGGCGCGTGCCCGTGGTCGCCGGCGCCAATGCCGGATCGACCCGCGACGTCGTGCAGTATTGCCGGGAAGCGGAGAAATTGGGGGCGTCGGGCGTGCTCTTGGCCCCGCCGTATTATTCCCTGCCCAGAGACGACGAACTCGTCGCGCATTTCCGCGCGGCGAGCGACGCCATCGGCATTCCCATCATGCTCTACAACTATCCCGGGCGGACCGGAGTGGACATGCAGCCCGATCTGATCGAACGCCTGGCCGAGTTGAAACAAGTGCGATACGTCAAGGAGAGCACCGGCGACATCACGCGCATCAGCGAAATCATCCGCCGTCTGGGCGACGGGATCACCGTGTTTTGCGGGTGCGACACCATCGCTTTGGAAAGCCTGCTCTTGGGTACGCCCGGCTGGGTGAGCGGCACGGCCAACGTGCTGCCGCGCGAGCACGTCGAGATATATCGAATCGCCGTGGAGAAGAACGACTTTTTAGGTGCGAAGGCGCCGTTTTATAAGTTGATGGCGTTTTTGGCCTTGGCCGAGGGTGGCGGAAAGTACACGCAGTACGTCAAGGCCGGATGCGGCCTGACCGGCCATCCGGTAGGCCCGCCCCGCCGGCCGCTTTTGCCCATCGGAGCGGAGGAAACGGCCAAGCTGAAAAAAGCAATCGCCGAAGTCCGCCGGTAAGCTTAATCCGATAAAACCGCTTGCGGTTTCGCAATGCACGACAAACAGCCGGGGCGACAGTTATACTGCCGCCCCGGTATTTTGTTATTCAGTTTTAGACAAAACCGCCTGCGGTTTTGTAATCCATAATAAAGCAAGATTGACGCACTGGAAACGGTATTATTTGTTCTTTTCTTCCGTCAGCACGATTTGAATCACCGTCTCTTCGCCCGACATAATCTGGACAGTCAATTGTCGATTGTCTTTCTTATTGGCTAACATCATGTTTTGCCCCATATTGAGCGAATTTTCATTATCCCAGCCCTGTTCCTTCAATGCCTTTTCATAGAAATTTTTGACTTTTTCCATTGAATCGCTGGTCTTGAGCATGACCATCATTCCATCCTTCGCGTTTGAGCTGATGGTCACCGCGGCGCCGGGATATATTGGGGCGTCTTTAGGGAAATTCTTCGGCAGCGATGTGCCTTTTGCGCTGGAAGTCATTTGCACTTTTTCGCCGTCTTTTCCCGTGAACGTAATCTCCGCGTTATCGCCCGATCTGGAAACGGTCACCTTTTCACCGTCTGCCCCGGAATAGGTCTTTGATCGTCCGCAGCCCATGGCCGCCAGAGCGATCCCCAACAACAAAGCAAGATAAATTCGACACATAGGATTCAATTCCTCCTTTAAGTGCTGCTGTCTATTATTCCGGAGTTGATATAAAATTATTATGTCCAAAATACAACCCCCCTTATGTATTATCCCGAACTACACATGCATTCTCCGCTGCTTGTTCAATTTGCAATTTGAAATTTTGCAATTGCCAATTTGCAATAAAGGATTCATCAAATCCAGGCTTCAAGTGATGCAATGAAACACTATAAAATTGCCGCGTTTGTAATTATTTTTTCCTGTCTACTCGGCCCTTCCTCACATGCCGATGAAACAATCCCGCTTGCGGGCCAGTGGCGATTCCGCCTGGACGCCGATAAAGCAGGCCATGCGGAAAAATGGTTCGATCAGGAATTGACCGACCGTATACATCTGCCCGGCTCGACCGATGAGGCCGGATATGGCACAAAAACCAGCGGCCCGGCCAACGGTTCGCTTTCCCGCCCCTACGTTTACGAAGGACCGGCCTGGTATCAAACCGATTTCACCGTTCCCGACGCCTGGCAGGACAAGCGAGTTACGCTCTTTTTGGAACGCTGTCACTGGCAGACTGAAGTTTGGGTCGAGGGCCGCCCTTTCGGAATGCAAGACAGCCTGTGCGCGCCGCACGTGTACGATCTAGGCCAAACACTCGCGCCTGGAAAACATCGGCTGACGATCTGCATTGACAACACCTACAAGATCGACGTCGGCACAAGGGCCCATAGCGTCACCGACCATACGCAAACCAACTGGAACGGCGTTATCGGCCGGATAGAACTTTGCGCGGACGATCCGGTGTGGATCGACGCGGCGGAAGTCTATCCCAACTTGCCGGAAAAGAAGGCGGATGTAAAGATCACGATCCGCAACATCACGGGTAAGCCCGTCGCCGGTGAAGTGAAGGCCGCCGCCCGTTTGATTGGGGATAAAGAAAACGGCCCGATTGCCACGGAAGCATCGGCCCGGTTCGAGCAAAGCGGCACTGAACAGAACCTTTCAATCGCGCTTCCCATAAGCGATATGAAATTGTGGGACGAGTTCAATCCGGCTTGTTATCGGCTTACGCTCAACCTGTTGGCCAAAAGCGGCGACGGACAATTTCAGGACCAAAAACAGATTACCTTCGGTATGCGCCAAATTGGTGTAAAAGGGACTCAGTTTGTGCTTAACGATCGGCCGATCATGCTTCGCGGCACCTTGGAATGTTGCATATTTCCGCTTACCGGGTATCCGGCAATGGACGCGGAGGCGTGGCGGCGCCATTTCGAGATCGCCCGATCGTACGGCCTGAACCATTTCCGCTTTCATTCCTGGTGCCCGCCCGAGGCGGCGTTCATCGCGGCCGATCAAACCGGATTCATGCTGCAAGTGGAAACGCCCGTGTGGACCGCGCTGGGCAGCAATCCCAAAACCGACGCCTTCGTCACGGCCGAGGCCGACCGCATACTGGCCGCCTACGGCAATCACCCCTCGTTTACCATGCTTTGCGTGGGCAATGAACCAAAAGGGCGGATGCAGCAGTTTTTAAGTAAAATTGTCCCAGCCTGGAAGCAAAAAGATTTGCGCCGGATATATACCGGGGCGTCGGGCTGGGCAGAGATCCCCGAAAACCAGTATCACGTCCTGTTTCGCATGACCGACGGTGGATTGCGGATCCACGGGCGTCGTTTTGTGAAGGAAAATTCATCGACCGACGTGGATTTTTCGGCCTACGTTAAAAACTACGCGGTGCCGCTGGTGGCGCACGAACTGGGACAGTGGCTGACTTATCCCGATTTCGGCGAAATCGCCAAGTACACGGGCGTGCTTAAGCCGCGCAACCTGGAATCGTTCCGCACGGTCATGGCCCAACGCGGCATGTCCGATCAAAACGCGCAATTCCACTCGGCTAGCGGGCGGTTCGCATGGCTGATCTACAAGGAGGAAATCGAGACGGCCTTGCGCACGCCCGATTTCGGCGGATTCCAGTTGCTCGGTCTCCAGGATTTTCCCGGTCAAGGCGAGGCGCTTGTCGGATTGGTCGATTCGTTCTGGGACACGAAGCACATTCTTACGCCCGAGCAAATGCGGCGATTTTGCGGCCAGACCGTGCCATTGGCGCGGTTTGCGAAATTCACTTGGACGAACGATGAAACCTTTTCCGCCCGGTTGTCAGTCGCCCATTATGGACCCAAAGATCAGCCGGCAGCGGTCGCTTTTTGGAACATTACCGACTCGGCCGGCAAGGAAACGGCCTCCGGCAGTCTGCCCCCGGCCGACCTGCCCGCAGGCAACACCGCAAACCTTGGCGAAATCCGCTGGCCCTTCGGATCGATCAAACAAGCGGGCGCTTATAAGCTCACGGTCGGTCTGAAAGGCACGCCCTTTGTCAACGATTGGGATTTTTGGGTATATCCCAAGCAGTTGGAAATGCCCGTTGCCGACGACGTGATCGTCGCCGAATCGATTACCGGCGACGTGACCAAAGCCTTTGAAGCCGGGAAAAAGGTCCTGCTCATTTCACCGGACAATGCGGACGGCAAGTTTTCCGTGCCCAACAACTTTCTGCCGGTCTTCTGGTCCTTCACCTGGTTTCCCAATCAAAAAGCCACCATGGGAATGCTCTGCGATCCAAAGCATCCGGCATTGGCCGAATTTCCCACCGATTTTCATAGCAACTGGCAGTGGTGGGAATTGGCCAACCGCTCCCGGGCCTTTATCCTCGACGACACGCCAGCCGATTTCCGTCCCGTCGTGCAGGCCATCGACGACTATCACCGCAACCACAAATTAGGCGCGGTCATCGAAGCCCGGGTGGGTCCGGGCCGGGTAATTCTTTGCGGCATGGACATCCAAAATAATCTAGATTCGCGCGGCGTGGCCCGGCAACTCCGCTACAGCCTGCTGAAATACATGAGCTCTCCGGCCTTTAATCCTAAACATGTCCTGGACATGGAATTGCTGCAAAACTTGATGCAAAAATCTTCCGGCGATGCGGCAGGGAATCAAAAGCAGACTTCTAATCAATAAATGACTAACCCAGATTATTCATGGCTTTGGATTTCTGATACAGGGTGCAATACACTAGCCCGAAGCGCAAGCGAGAGTAAACCATTTGCTGTCCCTCGCTTGGTTGCCTTGATTGCCATCGCTTGCGCTTCGGGCTAGTGTGAATTTATGAATAATCCGGGCTAACCATTGAACTTGCAATGTGTTACGTCAATTCCGCCCGGATATCGAACCCGTGCGGCCGCCCTTGCGTAATAAAAAGATCGGACAAGTGGAATCGGCGCGTTTTGCATGATTGTAAGCCGAACTTAAATCGGCTGCTCAATGTCTTGATTAATGGAAGAAAGGAGCCTTCAATGTCTCGATATGCGGTTTTTTTGCAAGAATGCCCGGTATGCGGCCGACCGCTGGAAATTCGCAGGGAATATCAAGATAAAAAAGTAGCTTGCCCGCACTGCGGCGGTTGGTTCACGGCCATCGACTCTCTGCGCCACCCCCTGGACATCTGGAATCAAAGCAATAGCTTGCTCCATAGGGCGGATCAGTTGCTGGAAGAGTGTATGGCCGGCAGTTCCACAATGAATTAACCCGCCTTTCTAACCAGCGTGTGCCATTGCTTGCTTGCAAGCAGTGCTGAATTGCTGACTTACAGCTACACTGCTTGCAAGTAGGGCACCGACCGAAGGTTGGTCGTGGCACACTGTTTTGGGACGTACCGGTCTGTCGAGAAATGTGGATTAACCAGGCTGATGGGGAATCTCGACGGGCGCCGACATTGTGACCGTGCTTCTGGCCTGTTTCGCGCTGATGTGGAACCCATAGCGGCCTAATTCCACAAGGCAAAAAAGAATGGCGATCAGCAATGCGGCCACGGTCACGGCCAACATCACGCTATACGGATTGGCGACGCTCAACTTTTTAAGCAAAGCTTTGAATTTTGATGCGTCCGGAATCGCCGCGCCCTTGGCAGCGAGCGATTCGATTGGCTCGGCTTTTTCCTCCGCCGCGGCCGGCGCCGGCTCTTTTTCCGCCTTGGCTTCCGGTTCCTGCTCGGGCAAAGGCTGCTCAGGCGCTCCGTCGGCAAGCGGTTCCAACGAACCGGACAAATCCCCGGATAGAGTTAGCTTCTCAAAATCAATTTTTTTATCTTCAGGTGATGACACAATCGCCTCCCTTATTAGCCTGTAAATTATTCCTTCACTTTTAATTATAATTGCCTATCCACAAGTCTGCGAGCATAACGATCCGGATTAAACACTACACACCCCCCACATATACTGCAATTGCTGTCATTTATTGTATGACAGGCAATCAATATCGCGTTTTCTTCTCGGAGCCGGGCCGTGTCGGGTGCGGAATTACCTCCACGACACGCCCCGGCTTTGATTTTTTCCACTATATTCTTTTTCTGAAGCTCAACAGCAAACAGACATAGGCACTTGCCCTTGAAAGACAACGGCGACTTTCACACAATGAGGGCATTATTCCAAAGGTATTTTTTCAATCAGAGCCGGGTCGTGTCGGCCCGGAATTAACTTAGGAACGCAACCGCAATATGTCCCCAACCGATGATTGGCGTTCATTGTATCCGTTCGAGTCGCACGAGATCCGCCTAAACGGCCTGCGATACCATTATCTGGACGAAGGCGCCGGGCCAGCGCTGCTTTTGGTGCACGGCAATCCCACCTGGTCGTTCATGTGGCGGGAAATCGTCCTGGCGCTAAGGGGAAAGTACCGGCTGATCGTGCCCGATCACATCGGTTGCGGATTATCGGACAAACCCCATCCGGCGCAATACTCATACCGGCTGGCCCAACGCGTGGACGATCTGAAACAATTAATCGAGCATTTGGATTTACAACATGTCACGCTGGTTGCACACGATTGGGGCGGGGCAATCGGCATGGGCGCGGCAGTGGCCGCGCCAAAGCGATTCAATCGCTTCGTGTTGATGAACACGGCCGCATTCCTGGCCAGGCGATGTCCGTTTCGCATTCGGCTTTGCCACCTGCCCATTGTAGGTCAAGTGGCCGTGCAAGGTTTGAATCTTTTCGCCAAGGCGGCCTTGGATCAAGCCGCGGCAAAACAGGATCGCATGACTTGCGCCGTCCGCGCCGGGATGATCGCCCCTTACGACTCCTGGTCAAATCGGACCGCGGTTTATCGCTTTGTATGCGATATACCTTTGCGCACGAGCCATCCCACTTATCAAACGCTCCTGGATATTGAAAACGGCCTGGCCCAATTCAACCGGCGCCCGGTTTGCTTGATCTGGGGCATGAAAGACTGGTGCTTTTCGCCCGAGTTTTTAGATCGTTTTTTGGAGTTTTATCCCCAGGCCGAGGTCCATCGCCTGACCGACGCCGCCCATTACGTCGTGGAAGACGCATACGAACAAATAATCCCCATTCTGGAGCATTTCGTGCCGGAAAGAATGACGAAATCAGAATGACGAATGACAAAGAAAGCCCAGCGCTCGCCGACCATGCTTCGCATGGTGCCCGCTCGCGGCTAAACTTTTTTCCAATCCCTAATCCCTAATCCCTAATCCCTAATCCCTAATCCCTTGCCCATGTCCGACTTTATCATCCGCGTTGACGGCGACGATTTGTTTTTTAGCGCGTCCCATTTTATCACCTTTGAGGGTGGCGCGTGCGAATCGCTGCACGGGCACGATTTTCACGTGACGGCCGAGGTCCACGGCCCGTTGAATCCCAGTCAATATGTCCTCGATTTCGTCATTCTGCGCGAGATCGTTAAAGGCATCCTCCAGGAGTTGGACCATCGCGTGCTGGTGCCCCGAGATCATCCCAGGATCGTTATCAGGACCATCGGCAAGGAATTGGAATTGGCGTTTGGCGCCCGCCGTTGGGTTCTGCCCACGGACGACTGCCTGTTGCTGCCGGTGCCCAATACGACAAGTGAAATGCTTGCCCAATATCTTGCCGGGCGGATATGCGAGGGTTTATCCGGGCGTAATATTTCCCTGCCCAAGGGCATCAGGGTTGAAGTCCGGGAAAGCGGGGGATTTACGGCTATATGCCGGCTGGGCGGCGATGAATAATTTTTTATTCCCCGCAAAATGATTATTGTTAGGGCGGTGATGAATAATTTCTATTGCTCGTCGAAGGTTATCTATCTAAACTAGAATATATGTCCGAAGAAAAAACACGTCGTCGAGTTGCGTACGAAGCCGCTCGGTTGATCTACACCCAGGAGGAGACGGGCTACTTTCAGGCCAAGCAAAAGGCCGCCCGGCGCATCCGCGGCCTCGGCATCCATGCGGGCAAACTGCCCGGCGATGGGGAAATCCGCAAGCAAATCCCAGCCGTGGTCGAGGCCGTCGAATCGCTTAAAAGCGATCATGCCTGCACACTAAAAAAAATCTCAAAAATTCGTTCTTCCAAGAACGAATCACCCGCGACCGAACCCTTCGACCGATTTCGCCTGTACGAGTTGTTGCTCTTGCCCTTGGAAAACATCAAGGAAGATCCTAAAAAGCATCCCGAAGGCGATGTTTTATATCATAGTTTGCAGGTCTTCGAACTGGCCCGCGATGCCTTGCCCTACGATGAAGAGTTCCTGCTGGCGGCATTGCTGCACGACGTGGGCAAGGCCATCGACTCGCGCGATCACGTGGCGGCCGGCCTGGAGGCTCTAAGCGGCCATGTCACGCCCCGCACCGCCTGGTTGATCGAACATCATACCGAGGCCCTATCGTTGCGAGGCGGCATGCTGGGCGCGCGTTCGCGCAGGCGATTGGAAGCCGGGGAAAGTTTCGAGGAGCTTATGCTCCTGGCCGAATGTGACCGTCAGGGCCGGGCGGTCGGTGCGGCCGTGGCCGACGTGCCCGAGGCCTTGGCCTACCTGCGCGACCTGGCCGAAAGTTGCGGCGAATAATGCGTCCGCTGGTTCTTCGCCCCAGCCTTACGAATCGCCCGTGACCAAGGCTCTATTCCCGTTCGACTTGGCACTGGGGCAGCGCCTTATGCAATTTATCGCCGCCCTGGGCCGTGATTTCCGTTTGTCGGAGGGTAAGCGTTTTGAGATTATTTAACCCGTAAATCCGGACCAATCCGGCGTCGGAAATTTTCACGGACGCAATGTCCAGGGTTTCCAGGGAGGTAATTTTGCCGAGATGTTCCAGGCCCGCATCGGTGATTTCGGTCTCGGCGAGGTTAAGATATTTCAAGTTCGGCAGTTTAACGAGTTGCCGCAATCCGTTATCGGTAATTTTGGTCTGCGAAAGACTCAGCCATTGGAGATTGATCATTTTGGCTACGAGTATCAACGCCTCGTCATTGGCGCCGGTTCCATTGAGATCGAGTTTTTTCAGGTTAACGGCCCCGGCCAGGTTCGCCAGCCCTGAGCCGTTTATGGGTGTTTCGCGCATGGAAAGCTGCTTGAGTTTATTAAGGCCTTTTAAATAATCCAGCCCCTCGTCCGACACGCCGTAGCAGCGGAAGATAGTGAGGTCTTCCAGGTTGGGCATGTTTTCCAAAACCTTCAATCCCTTATCGCTGCAATTGCAATCCTCGATCGCCAGCGACGTCAGTTTGGTCATGCCGGCAAGGTGGGCCAGACCGGCGTCGGTCACCGCCGGGTTTTGAAGTTTCAAAGATCTCAACTCGGTTAGACCATTAAGATGCTCCAAGCCGGCGTCGCCGATCCTTGCGCATCCGCGTAAATCCAAAAGCCTTAGTTTATCCATGCCTTTTAGTTCCGCCAATGCCGCATTGCTGATGTTGTTATACAACAACGAAAGGTTTTGCAACTGCCGCAAGTCCTTGACCACCGCCAGGCCGGCGTCGGTCATTCGCGAAGTGCGGCGGAGATTGAGCAACTTGAGATTGGGTAGTTTTTTGAGCACCAAGAGCCCTTTGTCCGTGAGTGTGGTATTTTCCAGAACCAATTGATTGAGGTCGGGAAAGGCCGCAAGTTGAGCCGCGCCTTCATCGCTGATTTTTGCTCCCCACAACGATATTTTTTGAATCCCCGAAAGCGCAGTGAATGTATCGATGTCCCGATCGCTCGCCTGGCGCTCTAAAAGATCGATGCCGACGACTTTTCCATTCGCGTCATATTCAACTTCGCCGTGCAAATCGCGGACGCGTTTGATCGCGGTTGCCGCGGCAGTGTTTTCTGTTTTCGCATCGGCCGCGGGCAATAGTTCCCCGGTTTTATGCCGCGTTTCGGCCGCTTTACCAGGTTGCTCGGCCGCCGCTTTGCACTCAGGGACAGTCCGTCCCGGAAGACAAATCGCACTAAAAGCAAGCAACGCGAATAAACGACGATACATCGAACCGCTCCTTTTCGAATGTCGTAATGATATAAGGCCGTCAATGTATCACGGCAGATCACAGCCTAACGGAGAGAAATCCGGAAAGCAACCCTCCCTCAATGTTGGTGGTAATAACACGATGTCGAAGATTGCCTGATCCAAGAACGTCTGACAAAATGCAATTTATATGTTTTTCCATCTTGCCATTTTATGTTTAACAGCTTAACCTAATGTGCGTGGTATAGTATACTGCCTAACAAGCATTTTCCACCAATGTGCCTTATATAAATAGGAGTCCATGGCCATGTCAAATAGATCGAATCGTCGCCAATTTTTCAAAACCACGGCTTTAACCGGCATCGGCTTTTGGATTGCCGCACATAGTGGAGCGGAAGAAAGTAAATCGCCAAACGAACGCGTTGCCATAGCCGGCATCGGACTTGGCAGCCAAGGCAATGACGATACGGACAAAGTGAGCAAACTTGGAGACATAGTCGCCATTTGCGACGTGGACGAAACCCGGCTAAACAAGGCCGGCGATAAGAAATTTCCCAAGGCCAAGCGGTATACCGATTTCCGCAAGATGCTCGATGAGATGGATAAAAGCATCGACGCGGTTACGGTCAGCACCCCCGATCATATCCACGCCCCCGTCGCTTTGAAGGCCATGCGCATGGGCAAGCACTGCTATTGCCAGAAACCCATGACGCGCAGCCTGTACGAAGCCCGGCTGATGGCCAAGGTCGCCAAAGAGATGAAGGTCGCCACTCAAATGGGCAACCAGATGACGGCCAATACATCACTTCGAAATGCCGTTGCGATAATTCAGGCCGGCACCCTGGGAGTGCCCAAGGAAATTCACGTTTGGACAAATCGGCCTATTTGGCCGCAAGGCGCCGCAAGACCCGAACCCAGCTCTTGCCCCAGCACGTTAAACTGGGACCTTTGGATTGGACCGGCCCCAATGCGGCCCTATGCCGAAGGCTATCATCCCCGCAATTGGCGCGGATGGTGGGATTTTGGAACCGGCGCGCTCGGCGATATGGCCTGCCATACCGTCAACATGCCGTTTTGGGCGCTGGATCTTCGCGACCCGATCACTGTCCAGGCTGAATCTTCGGGCCACAATCGAGACAGCTACCCGTCGTCTTCCAAAATCGTTTACGAGTTCGCTGCGACCGACAAGCGTCCGGCCGTAAAACTTTACTGGTACGACGGCGGCAATCTGCCCGACGAACACGTCATCGCTCTAATGTATGACCTTTTCAAAAAGGAGATTGATAGAGAAAAGAAACTCCTTATCAGCGGGTGCGTGGTCATTGGCGAAAAAGACACTCTATATGCTCCCGGCGATTACGCGGAAAAAGGAATCAAACTTTCCGGCGACAACCCGCTTCCGGAAGTGCAATTCGTCAAATCGCCCGGGCATTTCGAAGAATGGATCAGGGCCGTCAAAGGCGGTGAACCGGCCAAGTCGAATTTTCCCGACTATTCCGGTGCGTTGACCGAAACCGTGCTCTTGGGCAACCTTGCCGTATGGGCGGCCAACAAAGGCCGTGGTGAAAAAATCGAGTGGGACGCCAAAAACCTCAAATGCACCAACATCCAAGGATTGGAACCGCTCATCAAACCCAACTACCGAAACGGTTATTCGCTGGATGTGTAATCGCCGCGCGTGTGCCAATTAAAACTTTACACTTTCAAGCGTTTGCCGCAGCACCTCGGCGCTATTGCGCAGCCCTTGCAACTCCTTGGGCCAAAGTTCGATTTCGCAGGTGCCCAGGATGCCGTTTCGGCCGACGACGGTCGGCACGGAGATCGAAACGTCGCGTAATCCGTAGCAGCCGTTTTGCATACTGGAAACCGGCAATATCCGCCGGCTATCCAGCACGATGGCGTGAATCACCTCGGCAATCGCCAGCCCCACTGCAAAACCGGCGCCGCCTTTTTTCTTGATCGCCTCGGCGCCGGATGTTTTGGTTCGGGCAAAGATCTCGCCGGCTATTTGCGGGTTCCAAGCCGGGTGTTTTTCCAAGGGCAGTCCGGCCACAGTCGCCCCGGACCAGATCGGCACCATGCTGTCGCCGTGTTCGCCCAGGATCAAGGCCGAGACCTGCGTGGCCGCCGCCGATAGTTTCGCGGCAATCAGGCTGCGCAGCCGGATCGTATCCAAGAGAGTGCCCAGCCCGATCACCTTTCCCGGCGGCAATCCCAAACGCTTGGCCGCCGCGAAAGTGAGAATATCGACCGGGTTGGATACCACGAGAATCAGGGCGTCCTTGCCAAGACCCGCTTTTTGCACGTCTTCGAGAATGCCGTTGAACAACGCCACGTTGCGGTTGATCAAATCCAACCGGCTTTCGTCGGGCTTGCGGCGCAGTCCGGCCGTGATGCATATACAATCGCTATCGGCAATCTGTTCGTAGCCGCCGGCGTGAATTACCTGGTCGGCCGTGACCGACGAACCGTGCATCAGATCGAGCGCCTGTCCTTCGGCCATCTCGGCATTGACGTCCAACAAGGCGATTTCCCGGACCAGCTTGCCAGTCTGCAAGGCAAACGCCGCGCACGAGCCGACCAATCCTCCGCCGCCGATAATGCTGATTTTCATGATAAGAAATCAATGGTTAAAATTTGATATTAGAGATGTACAATAAAGAATTAAGCAATTTTATAATTTAAGCCCACGGGTTGCAACCCGTGGGCTTTTTCCTGGTTCCAGCACTCTGCGTGGGAACCGACATTTTCCGAAGTTCTAGGTCTATGAATGGAGCAAATCCTGATCCAAAGCGTTACAGGCTGTCCGTTCCCACGCAGAGCGTGGGAACGAGGGGCTTTTATCCAACTACCATCTACCCCTTATCATCTACCCTGTCCATTATCGCCGGCTTAATGTTGCCATCACCTTGTCGGTAACGGCCTGAATCAGTGCTTCTTGTTCGGCGGTGACGGTTGCCGCAGACGCCGGAGAAGATGAAGAATCGGCGGCAGGTTCCCCGGATAATGCTTTTTTCCCCTCGTACGAAGGCGGTTGGAAGCATTTTGGGGCCACGCCCGTGTCTTTCCAACTCTCGCGGAACACGTCGTTTGAGCAGATGTCGCAGTTCTTCATTTCCATACGCGGATCGGCAAAGCCCCACTTGCTTTTCAGTTCCAGAAGGGCCTTGGCCTCCGGCTCGCTGAAGTAATTGATGTTGCCCAAACCCCGGGCGAGCATCAACATGCGGCAGTAGGCGTCGAGTATCTCCGTCCACCAATAGGCCTTTTCCACAGTCTCGCCGAAACTGACAGTGCCGTGATTGGCCAAAATAATGACGTTCGTCTTATGCACGAACGGCAGGATCGTATCGGCAAAATCCTTTCCGCCGGGAATTTCGTACTTGGTTATCGGCACGTCGCCTAAAAATATTTCCACCTCGGGCAATACGCACTGCGGCACGGGCTCCCGGGCGATGCCGAACGCCGTGGCGTGCGGCGGATGGCAATGTACGACCGACTTGATCTCCGGCCGCTCTTTCATGATCGCCAGGTGCAGCATGATCTCGCTGGTCCGCTTCCGCTTGCCCGAGATCTGCTTGCCGTCCATGTCAACGATGCACAGATCGTCGGGCTTCATGAAACCCTTGCTGATCATCGTCGGCGTGCAGACCACCTGGTTATCGGCGACCCTGTAGGAGATATTGCCGTCGTTGGCGGACGCAAAGCCCTTTTTATAGAGCCGGTCGCCGATGTCGCAGATTTCTTGTTTGATCTTTTGCAGGTTTAACATGGTTTTCCTCTAACCAATTCATACCAGGAGGACAGGCATTCTTGCCTGTCTTTAACAAAAGGCATTCTTGCCTGTCTTTCAAGCCAGACAGGAATGTCTGGCCTCCTGATTCGGGTAAATTATTGTTTTACAGATCCTCATTCGGGCAATTTGTAATCCAACGTATCAAGTATGGCCGCGTTGTATGCGTCCAACGGAATAATTTCGGGATGAAACGGCATGGCGGCCTCGCGGCCTTCGCTCACGCCGATGCGGCTGCCCGCGCCGGCTCCCAATTCGTCCAATACCACGATATCGTCCAGCCGTTGGTCGAAACGGCCGGCCAGATTATCCAAACTCAAAGGCGTCGCCAGTTTGAACTGCTTGCCGGCTAGACTCGGGTGCCGGCGATTAAGCGTGACAGTGCCTATAATATCAGCAATTCGCATGTCTTCTCCGTAGGGTGCGTGCAACGCACCATGGCAGCTAAGTGGCGACAGTACAACTGTCGCCCCAACACATTATTATTTCTTCATAATTCAGGTGCGTTTCACGCACCCTACGTTAATCGCCTTTTAAAAACCTCCGGGCAGGGGCGGATGCCGCCGCGGAAAAATTCTCCGGCTATCCGAGACAATTTGAACAAACCGATGCTTTGCGGATCGACGACCAACAAATTCGCACCGACCGCGCTTAGATCGGCTTCCAGGCGGTTGGTGTCGCTCCCCAACACCGCCCGCACGGGAGCAAGCCGGTTGGCCAAACACAGCGCTGCGGCAGTGTGCGGCGTCAACAGCAATCCCAGCGCGTCGCTTTTGGACAGTTCGGCGGCCAGTTGATCCGTCGCGGCCAACATGCAGTCGGTCTTGTGGCATTGAACTTCGATGCCTTCGCTCCGCAACGCACTCGCCAGCAGCTTTGGATCCAGTTTGGTTCGGGCGGCGACAACAACCAATCTCGGCGGCGCGACGGAGGTGTATTTCGCCGGCAAAGCGCGAGATAGTTCGATGTTGCGTTGCCGCAATGCATCGCGCACCGCCGGGGTAACGACCGCCCGTGGATCGACCGCCACCCGGCGTATTCCGTCCAGCCTGTCTGAGATTTCCTCCATCGTCACCAACCGCGTGGATATAACCAGTTCGCGGTTGCCAGGCATCAAGGTTTGAGCGGCCGTCATCGGTTCTTCAGGCCCGGGCGCACGCTTCAACTCCGCGAGCACTTCGCGCACCACGCGCTCGATATCCAAGGAAATGTTCGTCATTGGTCGGGAATCCCCAGAACGGTCCAGCGAACGGGCGATTTGTCGTTGTGGAGCATTTCCCGGGCGCCGATGCCGTCGCTGGTAATCATCACCATCTGGCCCAGTCCCGCGCCCAGTTTATCGACCGCCAGGATCGGGTCGCCTTCGATCGATTGCCCGTCGGCCTGCAGCGCCATGACCAACAGCAGCTTTGTTCCTTCCATCGAAGGATGCTTTATCGTCGAAGTCGCGCTGCCCATTACCCGGCCGAGATACATGGCATATTTTCCATTTATTATTTGATGTTTATTTCCCTAAAATTCGCAAATCGTCGATCATCGCGCAGCGGCGTTCGCGGGTGAAGGTAAGCGGTGTGGTGATGCCCTCGCCGGTCGGGCCGGCTATGGAAAAGGAAACATATCCTTCGCCGCCGAGTCCCAATCCCGCCATGCACGGACCGTTTTTCACGAAAATAGTGGTATCCATGGCCTTGCCCATCTTGGTCATGTTGCGGACGTTGGTCGAATGGATGATGGCCGTATGGCGGAAGGCGTGCTCGCTCAGCCGGGCCTTTTCCACGGCTTCGTCCACGTCGCGGCAGCGGACGAAGGGCAGGAAGGGCATCATCTGCTCGACCGGCACGAACGGACTGGATTCGTCCGTCTCGCCAAAAAGGATTTCCGTGCCGGATGGAACCGTCTTGCCGATGGCCCGGGCAAGTACGGCGGCGTCGCGGCCGATAAAATCCTTGTGCGGAACGTCGTGTTTTTTATCACCATCGCCGACCGAGGCAATGGCGGCCTTTGTCAAGGCATCGACTTCCCTGGCACTGAGCCGTACCGCGCCGGCGCGATCCATGGCGGCCATCATGGCGTCGAACACTCTTTCCACCACGAAAACTTGTTTTTCGGCGATGCACAAGAGGTTGTTGTCGTAAGCGCCGCCTTGGATGATGCACCGCGCGGCGCGATCGAGATCGGCCGTTTCGTCGACCACTACCGGCGGATTGCCCGGACCGGCCACAATCGCCCGCTTGGCCTGCTGCATGGCCGCCTTAGCCACCGCCGGACCGCCCGTGACGCACAATAGGTTGATGTCTGGATGCTTGAAGATCACATTGGCCGTGTCCAGCGTGGGCTCGGTAATGACGCAAATCAGGTTGTCGATGCCCAGGTCTT
>JBEKGL010000016.1:0-17256 GCA_050012815.1 Thermoguttaceae bacterium | reverse complement strand
TGTTTGTAGTTCGCTTAACCATAAATAAGGACTTATTTACCCAAAGAACGCCATAAATTAAGCAGTTGTTCGCAGCCGACGGGCACGGAATAAAATTGCAGGGCTCGCTGCCTGGCTTTTCGTCCCAATTGACCGCGTAGTTGCGGGTTTTGGACCAGAGTGCGGATTGCATCGGCCAGCGCGTCCGCGTTTCGGGGCGGAACGCATACACCACATTCCTCCGGCCCGCCGATATCCAGCATTTCCGGCACCGCGCCCACGGCAGTACCCAGAATCGCCCTTCCGCAAGCCATTGCCTCCAGCACGACGTTGGGCATGCCTTCGGTATGGCTGGGCAATACAAATAAGTCGGCGGCGGCGATGTGCCGCACCGCTTTTTCGTGATCCACCGATCCAAGGAAGCGCAGCCAATCTCCGTTTCCGGCTTGTGAAGCGATCTTTTCAAGTTCCTTTTGAAACCCGGGGTTTGCCGGACCGAGAATATCAAGCGTCAACAGACAATCGGAAAGTTGCATGCAGGCAGTAACCAATTCCCGCAACCCCTTTGCCGGGACTATATGGCCCGCGAATACCAACCGAGTGCCGCCGCCGGGACAGGCGGCGGGCTGTGGTTCCTGTTTACAAATTCGGTCTATGTCTTCGATATCGACCATATTTGGAAGCTTCACGACGTGTGCCTTGGGGAGAGCAGTCTTGATGCACGTCTCGGAACTCGTGTCCAAGAGAATCGCGGCGTCGGCCAAGGATATTACCCGGCGGGTCATTTTCCATTCTACCCCGCCTGTGTTGCAGATATCCGGCAAGCGGCCCATTCTGTAATGGATGACGCCGGGAACCCGCAGCCACTTGGCAATGCGGAGGATCAGAATATCTTTGAGCGTGGCCGGCCCGCCGCTGGTGCACAAATGCAGCAAATTCGGCCGATAGTTTTTCAATTGCCGATATATACGGTAGGTATCGCGAAGGGCTTGAGCCGATCCGCCGACCCAGCGTACGGCCAGGGATGTATTGGTTATTGCCCGGTAACGAGCCGTGGTGTCGATGAATTTCAAATCAACGGCCGGATTCTTGCCGAATTCCCTGCGGATAATCCGGGCCCAATTAACAATTCCGCCTTGCTCGGGCGGAGGCAGAGGGGCGGCAATCAAGGCTTTAAGTTTATCGGGATGGTTGTTATTCGAATTCGGCATAGTCATGGGCCGAGACGGCGGTAAAGCTGACGCATCATTGATCGGTTGTGTTTCCCTATCGCGGCCTGACAAGAAGCCGGGGTACCGTGTTAATTGCGCCGAGACGCTCAATCGGTATTTTTATAATGTCTTTTTTCTTAAAGGCCGCAAATTGGCAGGCAATCAGCCCCAGGACGAACCAAAACATCTTAAAGTAATCCATATGAAGCACGAAAGCGCTGACAATCCAAGTGAAAAGCATGATTTGCCAGGTAAATCGCTCGCGGAAGGACATTTTAAAAGTGTAAATGCCGGCTACCAATAATATGGCAAGAAGTATTAAAAGCCCTATCGCCCCCAGTTCAACCGACACGCTAAGATAAGTATTATGCGCGGATATGCTAGCGAACTTGCCTGAGCCGATCACTTGTCCGATCATATGATTAAATGTTCCACTACCCGTCCCCAGTATCGGATACTCCTGGAAAATAACTAGGCCGGCCTCGTAAATCTTTAGCCGGCCCGACCAGTTTCCGGTTTGAATTTCCTCAACGGATCCGCTCACTCGTTCCCACGTCGATTCGGGTATGAATTTTGAAACGAGAAACACAAACGGCACGCCCATTACGAGACCCAAGCCGATGGTTAAAACAGGCCGTTTGAACAAATAGAAAAGACCAAGCAGAAACACCATAACACACATGCCAAGGAATCCCATGCGGGAGCCCGTAAGCATAATGCTTATCGCGCAAACGGGGCAGTATATTATATTGGCTATGCGCAACAACCGGTTAACCTTGGGCTGAGTGGCACAATAGACGGCCATCGGTATCGACATTACCAGATCGATGGCAAACTCATTCAAATCCAGTGCGCCTCCGGTTAGGCGCTGTGCTTCATAAGCCGTGGCTGCGATAGAATAATTAAAACTACCCAGAAACTGAGTCAAGATTCCCACGCATCCACCCAAAATATATGCTTGCATCAGCAGCCTTTGCCGGAAAGGATCGGGGGCAAATTCCCAGATTAGCCAGGCGAAAGCCAACAACTGACAATAGGTCGTGATCTTTCCGAACGTCGCTTCATCGTTTTGGGTCCATGCCAGGCTCAGCACGGCGAAAGACACAAACAGTATCATCAGATAATGTATGAGGAGCAGACCCCGAAACCGCCCAGTAGTAAGAACCGCGACAATTCCCAGCAAGAAGGTTCCCATGCCAATTGCGCGAATAAGGGTGCCGAATGTTCCCAATGCCACCATGCCCTCCCACGGAATCTGGAAAACCATGGCCATCAAAAGCACTAAGACTAAGTTATGCATGGACGTCTCCCAAAAGAACTTTAAGGTATTCATCGCTCGCACGTTCGACGCGGAACACGTCAATTGCCTCTTCCGGCACGACGATACGCGGCTCGGATAACGTGCTACGGATAGCAGCGGCTAAAGCCTCGGCATCGCCTACCGGCACGAGTTTCCCGTATTTACCCCGGGCAAGGATCTCTCGCGGTCCGAAGTCGCAATCCGTCGAGACCATGGGAACCCCCAATGCCAAAGCCTCGATCAGCACGGTAGGAAGCGCTTCCCAGTGGGATGACAATGCCACAACGGCAGACCTGGACATGTATGAGTAGGGGTTATCCACGAATCCCGACAGCAATACGTCTTCAACCAGCCCGAGATCCCGAATCGTGCGCTCCAGGGAATGGCGCTCGCTCCCTTCGCCGAGGATCATCAAGCGCACGTTTTGCTCGGCGCGGACCAACGAAAACGCCTTTATGAGCAAACCGAACTCCTTCCAAGGCAATAGGTTGCCGACAGCCAAGACAACGGGGGGTTGGTTCGATCCGAACCATGGATGGTCCAGCGGCTCCCGGGCCTTGGCAAATAGCTCCGGCCCAACCACGGGATTGTAAATCACATGGAAGCGGCTACGTGGAATCCCCATTATTTCGGCAGTGCTATCGGCGACGCCGTGGGATACAGTCACAATCGAGTCCGCCCAGCGGTACAAATACCGCCCGATAGTTCGCTGAAATCGCCCTTTCAACGAACGATCATACTTTGCAATATGTTTATGCACCGAATGGATGGCAAGAACCAACCTTGTCCGCACGCCGGAAATGCGCCGGGCAAGGATGGCGCACAAGTTAGTATGGTCCAAGGCGGAAAGAAGCGCATCGGGTTTTACCGAACGCAGATACCGTCTCAGGGGAAGGATGCTGGTCTGCATTCTCCGGGCGTGTAGATCCACAATATGCACTTCGGCCGGGACTTCGGCCAGCAAAGGGCCTATCGCCTTGGACAGCACAAGATCCACGGAAATTCCGCGGTCCACAAATTCGCGGATCAAGTTTATAGTGACTCGCTCCGCCCCGCCGCAGACCAAATCCGGCAGGAAGCAAGCGATCAACGGTCGGCCCCTGCGACATTCGCTCAATGCAGAGCTCTGCGAATCGCCTTCGGAACCGTTTCCCGTAAAATCATTGAGATTCATGGATGTATCACCTTTCAAAGCTGCATCCAAGGTCCAAAAAAAGCGATATCAATTCCTTGCAATTCGCGCCGGGCAGGGGAGCCGCAGGATGTAGAAAACCGATGCGATCGACCTCACCATCGCCGGGTTCTCCGTCCAGGCATACGACACCCCTAAGCAAGCCTTTTTCACGGTAAATAAACATATGTGGAGCCTGATTATCGGGTGGCTGGAGTTATTTTCCGGGGGCAATACGCCGTTTGATCCAGGCCCCCCACTCACGCAGTAACCTCATCAAACCGGCGCGTTGATATAAATTTTTCACACGGATCAGGATAAGCCATAACCTGACGAAAAGGTATATGATTGGATTGCAGGGATATTTTTTATTTAAATATTTTTCTTCGGCTATCCGGGCGGCGGTGTACCGTTCGTTAGTGCGTTGCCCGGGATGTAGGCGGAACAGTATTATCGGTTTTCGTATTCGACTGAATCGGCAACCGGCCTGGATCAAACGATTGAACCAATCGTAATCGGAAGCATAGGACAGCGATTCATCGAAGAAAAGGTTTCCTTTCAGCAGGAATTCCCGTCGCGCTAAAAGGCTTGAATGCGTGACTCCATGAGTATAACGAAACAACCACATGGGCGTAGAGCGGAAGCCTCCAAAGGGATCGAGCCTGCCGTCGGAACCGGTCCTCCACATTTCCCCATAAACGGCATCCCAATGCGGTTCCTCGAGAAATACCTTGACCAGCGAAGAGATGGCTTGCGGAGAGGCGTATTTGTCGTCTTGGTTTATAAACGTCACGAATTCGCCCTGGGCGGCCCTCAAACCTTCGTTCATGGTGGGATACTGGCCCTTGTTCGGCCGGGTCCACCAGCGGAGATGCGGATAGCGCTTCAAGATTTCCAGCGTTGCCCCGTCGTCGGGCGAGCCGTCGTCGATAATAATGTGTTCTATATTGGGATAATCCTGCGCCAGTACACTCTGAATTAGTTCTTCAAGAAAATACTCGGCGCCTTTGTAAGCCGGGGTAATAATCGACACCAACGGCCGTAAGTCGCCGCAGGCAACGCTTTTTTCACGATCCATCTTTGGTATATTAACCACTTTTTTTAAAGTCACAAATCAAAGGGCATTCGAGACATCGGGAATGGCTTGCGAATCTCCACCAGACTTCATCCAAATATTCATGCTATGTTCATGCATAGGATCTTTGACACTTCATACTCCCGACTGTTTTTCGATTCCTGGATATTCGCTATTCTTTTGGTCGTTTGCAGGTAAGAATCAGACAATCCCCTGCCTTGGGGGAAATGGATCGAATGAATCTGGGAAGGGATCGTAGTTTTGCCAACAGATTCGACCATTTCCCATGTGCGCCGAAACGGGGATTCAGCACGCCCTTGCGGATATCTCGCTGCAAAAGCCATGATTTGGCGTGCGAATCCCAATAACTGACTGTCTTAGTCGCAATATCTACGAATCCGCTATCTTTGGCGATCTGGCGAATGGAAGTGTTAGAAAACAGATGTACATGAACTGGCAAAGTCAAATAGTAATAACATTCCCCATAAATCTGCAATGCTTTAGCATCGGCATTCGGCACCTCAACCACCAATGTTCCCCCGGGTTTCATCGCATGGAAAAATGCTCGAAAAAGCTGCCGAAAATCGGGGACGTGTTCTGCGCAATGATAGCAAGTAATCAGGTCAAACGCCTCTGGGCGGGATTCCAGAACTTCGCTCGACCCGTGTGTGATCATCAAACCGACACTCCTTCCGGCCGCAGTGGCATCTGCTAAAAACTCTACGCCTTCAGCATCCCAGCCAAGATAACGCAGCAAAGCGACGAATTGTCCCGAGCCACAACCGAAATCACATATCTTCCCATGTGTTACATAATGGAACCAAACTAGCCTGCGATATTTGTAGCTAAAAAGCCAACCAAGAAAGACAAATAACGGATTCGGAAATAAGTTCAAATGCTTGTATCCGCGAAAGTAATTTAAATAGTACGATATTAACCACAGCCTTCGTCGCCGCACCCCTCGTGGTCGCAGGTCAATATTTGGTGCTTTATACGCATAATATTCCTTGGGATAAAACGAAGCCAGTTCCGCGTTGCTGGGTATTGGATATTGGAAGCAATGGCCGCAGCCGTTGCAACAAAAGAGGCTGAATTGGTTTGAGTTGCCATAGTGGTAATCCTTAGTCGTGAGCACAATGTATGCGCTGTCGCCGCAAATTGGACAAATACTCGCTTTTTCCATGTAAATTTTTCTTAAAAACGTTTTGTGCCTAGTGTCAAACTCAATTCACGCCGAAATCATTCGACAGATGGTATCGGTGATTTGTTTCGCCGCGTCATTTCCAAAATAAGCACAAAACTTCCGTACGTATGCTTCCGCGAGTTGTTGGCGCCTGCCGCGTTCTTCCGCGTCATTTAGAAGACAACGCAAAATGTCCAAAAGACTTTCCGATGAAGTCGCGTGCGGGCAACTGGCAAACTCGATCAATAGCCGGCCGTGACCCAAGGGCAAATCAATCACATCGAGCACTACCGTTAAACGCCGCTTTACCAAGGCATCGCTGCCAACGCCGCTCGAATGCGTGACAATAATATCCGCCGCTGCAAGTGCTTCATCAAGCGTACATTCCTCATTGATCATGAATTTGATGCCGGGAAAACGAGCAACTAATTCCGAATACATTTGCAGTTCATCTTTTGGATGAAGGCGCACCACGCCGCTTACAGCCTCGATTTTTTTAACCGCTTCGCAGAAAGTCTCAGCTATCTGCAGACGACATTCCGGGCGAAAATTCGATGTGGCAAGCATTACCACGGGTTTATCGGGAGCGATTCCGATCTTCATCCGCGCTTCGACCGCGGACATCGGCAAATCCCGCGTAAGCCTGGGGCAACCGGCGACCTCGATCATGCTCTCATCCACGCCTGCGGACAGGAACATATTTTTGAATAATTCCCCCCAACAGAAAATCGTATCTGCCAGCAGGGGCTGGAATCCAAAGCACTTTTCACCGGGTGTGCCGTGCATCATGGTGTAGGTGGGAATTCCCAGCGTCTTTGCAGACAGAACCAAGGGAGCAGGCATCCAGTTGCGATCGTGCTCCGTCAGAACCGCCGCCACTTGAGAACGTTGCAGAAATTCAAGGGACCCGGCAATCGACTGTGTGCTGGTAAGCACTGCATCCGCAAGCCGATAGTAGAAAGCGGAGGGAAGACCCAACTCACGTATGGTCTGTTTGACTGTCGGCCTGAAATCTTTCCAAAACCGCAGGTAATCGCGCCGCCAAGTCTTGATGTCGTAAGACGACGCCTGAAATATGTTCAAACCCATGACGCCGGGCGGCAAAAAGGCGGCCATCTCCGGATTGGGATATAGTACTACGCAGCGATCACACCCAAGATGCTTGACGATGGGAAATATCAGGTCGCTACAGCGGAAGTCTTGACCGATCCAGGTAACCAATACGCGCCCTGTGTATAAACTCATATCGGGCGCCGGCTCTTTTCGCTGGTACAGATGATGGTAGAAATATCTAGCTATGTTTTTCAAAATACCCTTGGCGCTCCAGTCGCCATTATAGGCAAATATCTCTAAGTGTATCAAATTGGCCAGTACCGAACCTATAGGCACTCCGCGGAATGTCGGTTCGGATAGCCTTCGCTCGATCTCCCATGCTATTTCAGGCGAGCTATGAAAACTAAAGTCGGTAGTTTTTTTCACACTTGAATCCTGAGATGAACAATCTGAATATATTCGTATAAGATCGGTGTCTTCATTCTTAGGACGCCGCACTCAGTCGCTATTTGTTATGTAAAAATGATATAAATCCATAGCATACCAACATGAACACCACTCTGCCTATGAGCATGGCCTGGGGGAAAGCGACCAGTGTGGGACCGCCGCGAATCAGCCACATCAGACTTCCGATATAAGCCCCCATGCCGAGAACAATGGCCACGATATAAAGGTCTTGACGCCGCACCACGTTTTCGGGGTCGATCACGCTCACTTCACACCTCGATTTCGTTCCGACGCAGGCGAATTATGACGGCTCCCGACGACCTTAGCCGGCACTCCGACCGCAATCGAATAGGGAGGAATGTCCTTGGTAACAACGGATCCGGCGCCGATCACCGATCCCTCCCCTATGGTAACACCTCCCATAACAATCGCTTTGCTCCCGATCCAGCAATCTCTCCCGACTCGGATCGGCTTAGACACGCCACCCTGCTCGTTGATCGGCTTGCTGACATCATCAAAACGATGGTTGCCGGCAATGATGTGAACGTAGGGGGCAAGAATACAGTCGTCTCCGATATCAATATGCGATCCATCAACCATGCAGTTCTGGGCAATCCAAACACGCTTTCCAATATTAATGGAGCCGTCTACTGTTTTAACAATAGCGTAGGGACATACCATGGTCTTTTCATCGATGGTGACGCTGGCTCGCGTCGCTCGCAATTCGGCAAAACGATAAATATGACATAGAGATCGCAGAGTAACTTGACCGTCGTAGCACGAGATTGCCGCGTCATGACCGATAAAGACGTTGTCCTGAAGACTGACCGCCCCGGTTCCGGAGACCGCAAACCATCCGTCGCTGCGACACCCCTTGCCCACCGATTTTATTTGGTGAAGGGCTATCTGGCCCATCGCACGATGGAAACAGTAACGCAATCTACCGATTTTCTTGGCAACAAAATGATAAAATCTCTTCATGTCAGTTCAGTTGCCTACCGAGTGCCCTCGATCCCGTCGCACTAACCAAGCTATGAACAGAAAACAAAACAAAGTCATGGTCGCGCGACCGATCAGCATGGCTTGAGGAAATGCCACGAGTGAGGCTCCGTTGCGCATTAACCACATCACACTGCCTCCATAGGCCGCCATGCCGAGCACAATGGCCACAGCATATAGACCCATGCGGCGAAGAACGGGAAAGACCGAGTTGGCCGGAGCAAAACTGGCGACGAAAGCCAGAAGGATCGACCACCGCATGGCGGGCACTGCCTCAACATAAGCCGGCAAGATGAACCGAACCACAGGTTCCATGATCCACCACCCCACGACAATCAGCGGCACCACGCCGATCACCGAAAAGAGCGTTGGCTTGATCGCCATGCGCACGAGATCGCCTAATCGGCCTGTGCGGCCATATTGCTCGGCCATGCGTGGGTAAATAACTTGCCCGACGGCGGCCGGCAACAGTTCCATCGCTCCGCCGGCCACGAGCACCATCGCATACAGTCCCAACCCTTGCTTGCCCGTGTAAGCTAATACGAGCGTCGAGTTGAGCACCGTCCACCACGCATAGATTTGGCCGACGATGAAGATCGGCGCGCCGATCACGAGCAAATGTTTCAGATGTCGCCGGTTCAAGTGCGGCCCGACTCGCACCGGACGCCAGTGGTAGAGAAAAGTCACGCTCACGAAAGCGGGCAACAATGCCCGCAAACATAGTCCGTAGAAATTCAACAGCGCCACGAGCGCGACCAGCACCAGCGCGACGGTGTTTTCGATGACGCTCGATATGGCCAGCCTGGCGAAATCGTGGCCCGTGCGATAGGTCATCTGAAGATAGTTCGTGTTGTAGAAAAGCAGCACGGCGAGAACGGCGTTGGTAAACCAGCCGGCCGCCAGTTGCCACTGGCCATGGATCAACTGCCAACATCCGACGCCCGACAATGCGATGCCGACGATTCCGCCGACGGCCAGCGCCCACGCCTGCGCGGCGGCGGCCAGTTCATTCACCCGTTGGCGGTCGCCTTTTCCGACGAAGTAGGGCAATTCGCGGTTGAGGCCGTTGAGGATGCCGAGTTGCAGAAAAGGAACATAGCCCAGCACTAAGGAGATGCTGTTGAACATTCCCAGCACGGCCGGCAACACGCACCTTGCCTGAAGGATGCCGCCGACCATGCGGAGCATCATGGAAACGAAGTTGCCGCCGACCAGGGAGCTGACGAGGAAAAGCACTGACGGTTTTTTCGTTTCGACAGCCGCCGGCGCGGCTACGGGCTGCGGTTCCATAACGACGCCGAGTTCGGGAACCGGCATGGGTTCCGCGTCGGCGTCGATTTCGAAAATTGGTTCGCTGTCTCTTGCCATTCGCTAACCTAATAACTCCCAACTCAAAGGTGTCCCGGCCGCAATCGCTCGATCGGAGCGGCGGCCCAGGATTTCAGCCAAGTATTTCGGCGGCAAGCTGTTGGCTAGCCGAATCGACCGCACATTTTCAGCGGTGAACACTTCGCCGGCCAGTTCCGCGGTTGAAATAATACGCTTATTGTTCATCTTCGAATCACTTTTACCACTTTTTCCAGTTGTGCATCGGTAATTCCCACCGAACAAGGCAAACTCAATGCGTCGCGATAAAGGCCTTCAGAGACCGGATAATTTCCGCCGGCAACGGCGTTATAGGCCGGGCTGGAATGGATGGGTTGCCAAAGCGGCCGGGTTTGAATCCGCACTGCTGCCATTTTCCGCAACAATTCCCGGCTGCCGATTCCATACCGCGCTCGATCGATCAGCAGCGTATACATCCAATAGGTGCTCCGCGCCCATGGCGCTTCGGCCATGAGGTGCAACCCGGGCACGCCTTGAAGATGCTCGTTATAGTATTGCGCGATCTGACGTTTGGCAGCCACGTACTCGTCGAGTTTTTCCATTTGAGCCACGCCGATGGCCGCCAATACGTTGCTTAGGCGGTAGTTGTAGCCGATCTCATTGTGGATGTATTCCAGATGATCGTCTTTGGCCTGGGTGGTCAAGTACTTGGCCTTGTCGGCCCAAGCTTCATTGTCGGTAACGATCATCCCGCCGCCGCCGGTAGTGATTATCTTGTTGCCGTTGTAACTGAAGCAAGAAATGTCGCCCAAGGAACCGGCCATCCGGTCCTTGTACTTGGCCCCCAAACATTCGGTGGCGTCCTCAATAATCTTTAGCTCGTATTTTCGTGAGACTTCAACAACAGGGTCCATATCGACCGGATGTCCGAGGATATGCACGGGTAAAACAGCCGAGACGCGGCGGCCGGTGGTTTTATTGCGTAATTGACCGTCTTTCCAAATACATTGTTTTGTTAGAAAGTCGCCGACATTCACGGGATCCATTTGCCAATGATCCGGTTCGGCGTCGATGAATACCGGCCATGCGCCTATATAGCGGATAGCATTGACCGGAGCGATAAACGTCAAATCGGAAACCAGCACTTCATCATCCGGCCTGACTCCGGCCACCCGCAGGGCCACGTGCAGCGCGGCCGTGCCGTTGACCGCCGCCACCGCCTTGCGGCAGCCCACGTAGGAAGCCATAGTCTGCTCGAAACGATCGACGAAAGTGCCGACCGACGAGACCCAGTTCGAGTCGAGACATTCTTTCACGTATTTCCACTCGTTGCCCGCAATGTGCGGAACACAGAGTGGAATCGCGCCGCCTTCGGGCAAAGCGCCGGGTTCATATCGTGTAGACATCGGGGCAATAACTCTCCATATTTTTTCGCATCCACTCAATTGTCCGCAACAATCCTTCTTCCAAGGTGATTTTAGGCGTCCAACCAAGCAGCCGACGCGCAAGGGAATTGTCGCCCAAAAGGCGATTGACTTCGCTTTTTTCCGGCCGGATGCGTTGTTCCTCGCTCTCGATGGCTAATTCATTTCCGGTCAATTGTATAATCAGTCGGGCAAGATCGCCGATGCTGATTTCCCGGCCCGATCCCAAGTTTATCGTCTGCCCTAGCGCCTGCTCCGCTCGGGCGGCGGCAACAAAGCCGTCCACGGTGTTAGTGACATAATTCATGTCGCGGGTGGGCGAGAGATTTCCTAAACTGATCGATTTTTTCCCGGCCAAACATTGCGCGATTATGGTGGGAATCACCGCGCGGGCCGACTGCCGCGGACCAAAGGTGTTGAACGGTCGAACGGTGACGACGGGAACTCCGAAGGAGCAGTGAAACGCCTCGGCCATTTTATCAGCCCCGATTTTGCTGGCCGAATAAGGCGATTGGCCTTGAAGCGGATGTTGTTCGTCGATCGGGACATAGCGGGCCGTGCCGTAGACTTCGCTGGTCGAGGTATGCAACACGCGCTGCGTGCCTAGTTCGCGGGCTGCTTGAAGCACGTTTAGCGTGCCGCAGACGTTCGTGCGAACATAAGAGAGCGGGGCATGATATGAATAAGGTATGGCAATCAGGGCGCCGAGATGGAAAACTATCTCGACGTTCCGCATTGCAGCGCGGACGCTGTCGAAATCGGTAAGATCTCCGGCCGCGATTTCCATTTGTAGGCTTAATTCCGATTTTTCCAGCCATCCGCGGCGTCCCAAGGCATTGTAGTGAACAAATGCCCGCACTTGGGCGCCTTCTTCAACCAGGCGTTCCGCAAGGTGGCTGCCGATAAATCCGCCGGCTCCGGTAACTAAAACTTTTTTCCCACTCAGACTCATGTTTTATATTCCTCGTGCGCTTCGTAATTCCTGAGGACGGCCTATGTCCATCCAGTCTTCCTCGATTCGAAAGGCCCCCACTTGTTCCCCGCGGCTTATGCAGTCCTCAACCAAGGCCGGAACCGTATATTCAACGTCCTTGGGAATTCGATCCAAGAGCAGCGGATTCAGCAAATAGATGCCGGCATTGGTGGGATAGTTAATCGTGGGTTTCTCGCGGATGGCCGTGATTCTTTTATCCTCGATATCCAAAACGCCAAAGGGCACCAAATGAAAGTATTCATGTACGCCGACCGTGGCGGCATAACCGCCTTTAACGTGGAAGGCGATCATGTTTCCCACATCGAATTGCGTCAACAGATCGCCGTTTAAGACCAGCAGCGGCTCTTCGGGTTTTTGGGGCAAAAGCGATAGGGCCCCGCCCGTGCCCAGGGGCTTGGTTTCCCGGAGATATTCGATATTGCAGCCGAACTTGGAACCGTCGGCGAAGTGCTCCTCGATTATCTGCGACAAATAATTCACCGAAACAAAGATGCGGCGGATGCCGAAACTGACCAGGTGTAGTATGATCCGCTCCAAGATTGGTCTGCCGGCCACTTTGATCATGGGCTTGGGGATGTTGTAGGTAAGCGGCCGGAGCCGTTCTCCGCGTCCGCCGGCCATGATCACCGCCCAGTTGGGCCGGCGCACCGCGCCGATGATTTCGCGCAAAAGGTGCAATCCGACCAGTTTTCCCCCTTCGTCCACGATGGGAATCTGGTTGAGAGTGCGAGCGCGCATGATGTCGAGCACTTCGGACCTGCCGACCTCGGGCGTCACGGCGGTAAACTTCTTTTGCATGTAGGGTTCCAAGGGGTCGCCGAGCGCAGCCCCGGCCAGCAAGGCCCTGCGCACGTCGCCGTCGGTAATCAACCCTAAAAGTTTATTCACGTCGTCCACCACCAATGCTATCCAGCACGCCCCGCGATCTATGGCTTGCATGCCTTCCCGTATCGTGGAATTATTGCGAACCGATATATCGTGTATGCGCTGTGAAGGATGTTGGTTCATAATCTACTGATTTTTTTAAATCACCAGAGTAATGACATATTTGTTGCTGTCAAAATTAACTCATTGTTTGTGAACGCTTGCATACCCTGGCCGGGACTCCGACCACAACTACATTATCGGGCACGTCTTTCACGACTGCCGCCCCGGCTCCGATGACCGATTCCCGGCCGATCCGCACCCCTTGCCGGACGCTGGCCCCGATGCCGATAAGAGTTCCCTCGCCAATTTCCACGCCCCCGGCAATCTGCGCGCCGGTGGCCACGTGCGTGTGATCGCCTAAAACGCAATCGTGTTCCACAATCGCCCCGCTGTTGATTAGAACGTTGTTTCCCAGCACTGCGCGGGTGTGAACGATACTGTGCGGCAACAATTGGCAGCCTGGGGCCAATCGCGCGGATGGAGAAACGTAAGACGTGGGATGAATCACCGTTAAAGGTTCCAAACCGAGTGAGAGCCCATACTCGTACAAGCGGCGGCGGATCCGGCTATTGCCGACCGTGCCCACGCCCACTACAAAGCAGTCGGCTCCTTTTTCCTTCAAGTCCGGCAGCAAGGCGTCGCCTCCTAAAACCGAAATCTCCAGAATTTCTTTTCCCCATTGCGATTGATCTTGATCGAGAACCGCGCGTACGATATCCAAGCCGCTTGCCTGCAGCGATTCGATCAGAACCGCCGCATGTCCGCCGCCGCCGAGGACGACGCAATATTGATATCGCTGCTTAGGCTCTCGCTTCGACATTGTTTTAATTGATGCCTCCGGCTAGTTGCAGATCGCAAAATCGTTTTTTGATCAGGCTATCGTCAAGGCTGACGTTGCGCAATCGCTCGATGATCCGCTCGGCGGCGTTACCGTCTCCGTAAGGATTGACAAGGTCATTTAAGCTCTCGCGAAACTCCCGCGACACGGCCTTGGCGATGCCTCGCGATATTTCGGCCTCTTGGTAACCCACGGAGATTACGTTTGTGGGCGTTATCCTGCCTTTTTGTCGAGTGCCGATGTTTACAACCGGCGTTTTCAAAGATGCCGCTTCGATTATGCCGCTCGATGAGTTTCCCACAACGGCGGCCGCCATGGACATTACGCTGAGATATCCTTTAGACCCGAGATTGTCGACCATCTGCGCCTGCGGGTGCGTCTCGACATATTTACGGATCAATTGATTAATCAGCCTGCCGTGCGTATCCGCATTGGTCATGGTAAACAGGACCGGCCGGGCGCTGGCCTCCAAGGCGGCAAGCAGATTGGAAACCTGCTCTTTCGTGTGTTCGTATTCTAAGGTCACGGGATGATACGTCACCAGCAGGAAACCTTCCTCCATTCGCACATTGAATCGTTGGGCTATTTCTTCCCGCGTCAAAAAAGTCATTTTCCGCAGATTATCCAGTGCCGGCGCGCCGCAAACCGTTACCCGCCAGGGTTCTTCGCCCAACTGGCGAACGCGGCGGGCATATTCTTCGATGGCGACAAAGTGCAAATGACTCATCTTCGTAATCGAATGGCGCAGGCTGTCGTCGATAGCGCCTTCGGTTATTTCGCCGCCGTGGATATGAGCCACGGGAATCTTCAATGGCAACGCCGCCGTCACCGCCGCGTGCATTTCGAACCGATCGCCCAGGACAAGCAACAGGTCGGGCCGCGATCGGGCATAAGCTTGGGCAAAACCGATCGTGCCCAGACCCATGGACTTGGCCGTACCCTCGGGCGAATCGGAAGAAAGCAACATTTCCACCCGCTCGATTATTTCAAATCCATCCTGCTCTATGGTTTTAACCGTCATGCCGAATTCAGGCGAAAGATGCATGCCGGTCACGAACAGCCATAGTCGGAGTTCGGGCGCGTTTTGGATTTCGCGGAGAATGGACAAATAAATGCCGTAATCCGCGCGGCTCGACGTTACAACACCTATTGTTCTCAAGTTAAATCATCCAAGGTCAACAGCGAGTTTTTGGCAACATTACGCCGGAGCTTGCGGCCGAGTACAAAATCTGACATGCTTGGCGGCAAGCCCGTTCCGGGCCGTTTTACGGCGATCATATCCAGTGAAAGCACCGTGCCGGCCAAAATGTCCTTGGCGGCAACCAGACTTTTTCGGGCAGCCGCGGCAGTGTCGGCCTCGCTGGCCGCCGGACGCTTGCAACCGTCGCCCAGGGCTTTTTCCACCGTCCGAATACCTTGTACCAAAGCCGTTAGTTCATCCGGTTCGAGCGAGGCCCGATGATCGGGGCCGGGCAAGTTCCGGTCGAGGGTGAAATGCTTTTCGACCACACAGGCCCCCATTGCCACGGCGGCAAAAGCCACTTCGTTGCCCAGCACGTGGTCCGAGTAGCCCACCGGCACTTGGAAGGCTTTAGCCATCGTCTGCATCGCCCGCAAGTTCACGTCGGCGGGGGCGGCCGGATAGTTGCTGACGCAGTGCAAGAGCACTAATCCTGGATTACCGGCCTCACGGATCGTATTGACCGCCGTTTCTACCTCGCCTAATGTGGCCATGCCGGTCGAGAGGATTATCGGTTTGCCTTTGCGTGCCACCTGACTTAAGAAGGGGATATTGACAATTTCGCCGGAAGGAATCTTGAAAGCCGGCACCTGGAGTGTTTCCAGAAAATCGGCGCTCTCTTCGTCAAACGGCGACGACAAGAAAATAATCCCCTGCCCGCGGCAATGGGCAATCAAGTCGCTATGGGATTGTGGTGAAAGCTCCAAACGCTTGAGCATCTGAAGCTGAGATTCAGCGGCACCGGTCGTCTCTACTTGATAGGAAGCCTTTACTGCAAGGGCCGAGGCCAATTTTTCCGCCCGGAATGTTTGGAACTTCACCGCATCCGCGCCGACGGCCCTGGCAGCCTCCACGAGCTGAAGGGCCATGTCCAAGTCGCCGTTGTGATTCACGCCGGCTTCGGCGATGATGAAGCAGGGCTGATCTAGGCCGACTTTTTTCCCGCCGATCTCGATTATCTTTACCATGCCGTCCAGCCTCCGTCGACGACGAGGTTTTGCCCTGTGACGTAGGCGGAAAGGTCGCTGGCAAGATAGGCTGCCGCGCCTTTGAAATCGCTTTCCGTCGCCATTCGTCCCAATGGAGTTCGGTAAACATAAGCCTGATGGAACGACTCGGGCTGTCCGCGCCAAACGCCGCCTGGTGTAATTGCGTTTACGCGGACATTAGGGGCCATTACGGTTGCCAACCAGCGTGTCAATTGCAAAAGACCGCCTTTGCTTGCCGCGTAAGCGGCGGGATTTCCCATGTTTGTCCCCTCGTAGAGCCGCAAATCCGGGCCCACAAGTCCATACATGGAAAGAATGTTGATCACCGATCCGCTTCCTGATTTATCCAATGACGGCGCACAGGATTGGGTAAGCAGAAAAGCCGAGGTAAGGTTCACTTCCACGGCCTTCCGCCAGGCATCCGCGGTTTGTTGTGAGAATGGAACGCACCAGCCCTGCAACCGACTGTCGCCGGTGAACGCGGCACAATTGACAAGAATATCCAGCCGACTAAAACGAGAAAGCACACTGGTGTGAGCAGCTCTGGTTTCCACCTCATCGGACAAATCGACGACGAGCGGTTCCGCCTCTATGCCGTAAGTTTTTTGGAGCCGCTCGGCCGCCTTGGAGCAAGAATCCTCGGCCGAATCGAGGACGGCCACGTTTGCGCCCAGTTCCGCCAGGGCATCGCAGATTGCCCCGCCAATATGCCCGCCGCCTCCGGTCACCAGGGCAACGCGGCCGTGCAAATCCATGAGTTCCTTAAGCGATGTCATATTATTATATCCGTCTCCCGGTGCAGTTCCCCGCCGACCCGGCATTCCGCCGCTGCAAAAGAAACTCCGCGAAGTAAAAATCCAATTCCGTGTCGATATCGATCGCGCGCTCGGGCGGAACGATCACCGCCCGCAAGTTTCCCTGCAGTAAACCACCGGCCGATAATACGTACTCAGGTCGCACGGCGTATGCCACCGTGGTCATGTCGTACACTCGTGGCGCGTCCTGCCGTCGTGAAATCTTCTTCTGATCGGCCATCACGATCCGGGCATTCTGGTTTTCATCAAGCACCACCATGTTGAAGTATGGGTTGCGACGGGCTT